>CAZAQQ010000044.1:0-7584 GCA_964487485.1 uncultured Candidatus Bathyarchaeia archaeon
AACTAACCTTCAAACGCTTCATTATGAAAATGGTCTGGTAGAGCTATCGAGGCTAATATGGATGAGCAGGGACTTGAGGCCAGCAGTTGTGAGGGCAGTAGAGGAATACAACAGGTATCGAAGCCCCGAGGCTGTGGCAAGAATTCTACATGTGGGCGAGGAGAGCTTCGAGTTGGAGTTTAGCGGACCTTTTTGCCAGTCATGTGGAGTTCAGGACTATTTTGAGGATATGGTCTACGAACTCGAGAATTTGAGCGGCATTAGAGCCCGCTTGGTTAGTGTCAGAGAAAATGAAAATGGCACATACCGGGCCCGGTACTCCATTGGTTTGAGTTAGCTCTGTTCGCAGAGATCTTGGAGATGCTAGAAGTGCGAGTGAAGCGGGGAGACTGTGTGCTACTGATCATTGATGTGCAGGAGAAGCTCATAGTCACGATTTCTCAGAAGACTGAGCTTTTGGAGAATATCAAGGCATTAGTCAAGACATCTGAAGTTCTGGGTATGCCGATCTTGGTAACAGAGCAAGAAAAGCTTGGTGAGACCTTGCCAGAGCTTGATAGAATGCTACCTCATGCGCCTAGATTTCGGAAGCTGGCTTTCAGTTGCTGTGAAAGTTCCGGGTTCATGGGTGAGCTACGTAAACTGGGGAGGAAAACAGTTATCGCATGCGGTATCGAGGCCCACATCTGCGTCCTGCAGACTGTTCTTGATTTGCTCGAGCAAGGCTATCAGGTTCTAGTCCCAAGAGAAGCTACTTCATCCTACGCCGCAATTGACAGAGATACTGCCATTGAAAGGATGAGGGATGCGGGAGCAATGATAACAACTGCTGAAACAGCAATCTACGAACTAACAGAGAGAGCGGGAACGGAGGAATTTAGGAGAGTTCTTGAAATAGTGAAGGAGAGGAGAGAAGCGATTACTCCCTAGACGATGTCTTTCGCATTCTCAACATCAATATCAATCAAGGAATCTACTCTGGCTTGGTTATTTGAATGTTCTTCGCTAGGACATATGGCGAAAGGGACGGCGGTTCTGCTTCAAGCCACCAGTGAACATGTTGCCTCTCCTTCGATATGCCTGCAACGCTCGCTAGAATATTTAGAGCATTGTCGCTGAGACGAATTTCTTTCCAAGACTGCCTTATTTCGCCGTTCTCGATTAGGAATATGCCGTCTCGTGGAACTGTTGAGAAATCGCCTGTTGCATAGTTCTGGAATCTAGTGTACCAAGTGTTTGTGAGGTACAAACCCCTTTTCATCTCCTTGAACATTTCGCCTCTACTCATGTCGCCAGGGTCCATTTCAAGACTCCACGGCATTGGGACAATCAGACCCGCGTGTCCAGTAGTGTTGGTTTTGAAGATTTTCGCTGTAGAAGTATTGTGAAAATAGGTTCTCAACACACCTTTGTCTATGAAAACTGTTTCTTTAACTGGCGAGCCTTCGTCATCGAAAACTCTGCGATTCACTGAATATTCTCCCGGATTATCCCGCACAGTCGCTATTTCAGGCGCCACCTTCTGTCCAAGCTTTTCAGCAAATACAGACAGTTTTATCAGTACACTGTAGGCTGAGCCCATGGATCCATAGACGCCTAGTATCGAACCGAAGAACAACGGGTCAAAGATAATGTCGTACTTGCCAGGTTGGCCAGCCATCGGACTTTTCGCCAATTTCGCAATTTCTCCAGCTTTTTCCCCAGCCCTTGCAGCATTGAACTCTCTAAGCGAAGAGCTACATTCCACTCCATGGCCAGATGCGTCTCTTCGAGAAAACGCTCTGATAGATAGTTCAACTGCTGATCTTTCATCTCGTCCTTCCGGTCCTTCCGAGGATACTAGGAAAACCTGCTCATAATTCGTTGAGAGAATGCCGCCAGTCTCAACTTTTCCCCCAGCCTCTCGTTTCGCAGCTTCTATAGATTCATATACATACTCGGATGGATCTTCAACCTCTCTGACAGCCCTATCGGCCATTGGTTTAGCATATTTGAATTTGCCTTGCGCCACACCACCATACATTGGATTTTCTTTTGAGACCCTAGCAAGTCTGAATAGCCGTTTCAGGGTTTCCGCTACATTTTGAAAGTTCCTTATCTGTGTAGCGACCACTCGTTTCTTCCATGCGAATAGAACGCTTGTCGTGTAGTCGTTCCATGCTACGCCTATGTCAATTTGGTTGTTGCTGAACCGCCACTGTCGATACTCGCCAAACACTGTGTTGGCAATGACTTCGTCCACACCTAGAGCTTTGCCCTTCTTTACCACTGCTTCAGTCTTCGCCATAACTTCGCTCATTTAATGTAAACCCCTCTCAGCCGCATCATAGGGCCGCCGGTGAAAACTGCAGCCCCTTGCATTGGATCGCCTTTTCCGCAGGTAGCACTTTCAAATTCAATTTTCTTTGAAACTGCGTCAACTGCCATCCAGAAGGTTAGGGTTGTTGTTTCAATGGTCGGCCTTAATAGAGGTGTTTTGAGTTCACCGTTCTCTATGAGGTAAGCCTCTCTTCCAACGTAACGTTGGTTGAACCGTACATCATCAATGTTCCATTCTGTGAAAGACCGCATGTAAACGCCCTGATCGATGTCTTCGAATATTTCTTCTTCAGTCCAGCTACCGGGCTGCAGGTATGTATTTGCCATTCTAACGATGGCTTCTCTATCATAGTTTATTGAGCGAGATGCGCCGTTACTCCTTGTGTCCAGTTTTGCGGCGGTTTCACGGTTTTGCAGAAATTCGTTTACTGTGCCGTTCTTGTAGAGGTAGCGTGGCCTAGCTTTGATTCCTTCATCATCGTACAAATAGTAGCCGTTACTGTTTTCTACAGTGGGATCGTCAATGATTGTGACTGGGTCGCTGCCTAATCTTGAGCCTATCCAGAAAGACCCACCCGGGTAAATGAAGGATCTGCCTGCCTGACTCATTTCCCTTCCGAGGATTCTGTCAGCCTCCATGGGATGTCCGCAAGACTCGTGACATGCGATTCCTGTGACTTCCGGTCCGCAGACTAAGTCCATTCTGCCCGGTTTCGTTGCTTTGCCTTCTCTAATCAAGCGCTGTAGGACTTGCACTTCTCTGGCTAAGTCTTCCTCAAGCTTCCATTTTTCGAAGGCTTCCCAACCGCCACTGTAACCATACTCTTTGAAAGGAAGCTGTTCCGTTTTGCCGTCTTCAACAATGGTGATGCCGCCCGCAGCGACATTGATTTTTGGCAGGAAGGAGGTGATGGCCGAACCTTCAGAGTTGATGAAATACTTCTTTATGAGCCTAGTTTGACAAGTTAGCATTCTAGCAGCTACATTGGCTTTCTGTGACACTATCGCCTTGTCGACTTCTAGAAGCCTATTTATCTTGTCTTCAGAAGAGACATTACTAAAATTCTTTTTTTGCTTAACGTCCCATTTCGTTCTAACGGTTTTTTCTTCGGCAAATTTAATTTTGTCTTTGCGTTTGGCGTTCTTAGCTAGTTTGTAAGCCATGTTCACTATGTTTTTCGCTTCCGGTTTTGTCCATCTGTTTGATGAGGCGAAGCCTAAGCATCCGTTTTTGAGGATTCTAACGCAGAATCCGCTGTCAACAGTTACTATGTAGGCGTCTAGGACACCGTTTTTGAGCACCATATCCTCTATTTCTATGTCAACAGCTCTTGCCTCGGCGTAGTCGATTTTTTTCGTTCCTGCATATTCAAGACAATAGTCAACGATGTCCTTTTCCAAGATTCTCCCTTTTTAGGGCGCACCCTCTTGAATTTCTTATTCTTTTCTCCTTCCTTCAACAATCAACTCGGGGAACTCTCGAAGCTTCTCCGCTATTTCCTTTAGGCGTTTATCCACCGAGTAGTTCACTGTTTTCTCCTCAAATGTTCCGTCAGGCCGTCTTGCTCCGGCCTTAGCCCCGGTAAGAATCTCAATCCCTTGGTCAATGGTTTTCACGGGGTATATGTGGAACTTCCCCGCTTTGACTGCATCTACCACTTCCTCTTTAAGCATCAAGTGTTGGACGTTGCTTTCAGGGATTATCACCCCTTGCCGTCCTGTCAAACCCTTAGCCTTGCAGACCTCGAAGAAACCTTCTATTTTCTCATTCACTCCGCCAATGGCTTGGACTTCGCCTTTTTGGTTTACTGAGCCTGTGACAGCGATGTTCTGTTTAATTGGAAATCCTGAAAGACTGGAGAGCATGGCGTAAAGTTCGGTGCTTGAGGCGCTGTCTCCCTCTACTCCTTCGTAGCTCTGCTCGAATACGAGGCGGGCGGAGAGGCTGAGGGGTTTGTCCTGAGAATACTTCTGAGCCAAGTAGCCGCTGAGGATCATAACCCCTTTAGTGTGGATGGGCCCTCCTAACTTTGACTCTCGCTCGATATCGATAATCCCCTCTCGGCCCATGCCTATGCTGGCTGTGACGCGGGATGGTCTGCCGAAAGCGAAGTCTCCTAGGCTCATAACTGAGAGACCGTTCACTTGCCCTACAGCCTCACCTTCTGTTTCGATGAGGAGGAGGTTCCGCTCGATCATTTCCCGAATCTTTTCTTGGATGAGGTTCGAGCGATATTTTTTTTCTTCAATGGCTTTTTTGACGTGGTTAGCGGCTATGTACTTCGAGTTTTCTTGAGTGGCGTAGAAGTTGGCTTCCCTAATGATGTCAGCGACATCACCGAACCGTGTGGATAGCTTCTCCTGATCTTCGGCCAGTCTGGAGCTATACTCAATTGTTTTGGCTATACCTGATGTGTCAAGGTGTTTCAAGTTCTCTTTTTGGCATAGGGTGCAGACGAAGGCTGCGTACTTTTGCATGTTCTCTTCTGTTCGGTTCATGGTATAGTCGAAGTCCGCCTTGACTTTGAAAAGCTCCCGAAAGTCCATATCCATTGAGTACAGCATGTGGTATAGAAGCGGGCTTCCTATGAGTACTACCTTAAGGTTTAGCGGGATGGGTGATGGCCTCAAACCTTTTGTGGCGATAAAGCCTAGGCGTTCTCCAGCTTCTTCGACGGTAATCTGCCCACTGTTCAGAGCCATCTTCAAGCTGTCCCAAGAGAACATGTTTCGAAGTAACTCTTCGACGCGAAGCACTAGGTACCCACCGTTAGCTTTGTGCAGGGAGCCAGCGCGGATCATGGTGAAGTCGGTGGTTAATACGCCGAATTGCGCTTCCTTCTCAACTCTTCCGAAGAGGTTTTGATAGGTAGGGTTGGGTTCCACAACTACAGGAGCGCCTTTTAGATCGGAGTTGTCCACCATCATGTTCACCTCATATTTTCTGAAGGGAATTTCCTTCATCCATGGAAATGGTAGGGGAACAGGCGGTTTTGGCTCCTCTATAAACTGGGTAAGATTGTCTAAGATGTCGCCTTGCACTTTTTCTAGGTAGTTGATGAATTCGGGAAGCTCCTTGTATTTCTCTTTCAAATCAGAAACTAGGTAGCCGATGGCGTATAGGGCTACCTCGCGGTTCAATTTCTTAAGTTCTTGGTCAATCTTTCCCTCCAAGCCCCTTAGCTGCCTCATAGCGCTCCTTAGTTCTGCACTCAGCTCTTCTCTTTTTCTTTCAATTCTATCTCTGAACTGTGGGCTGAGGGCCATGAACTCTTCGTCAGTGAGGGGCCGACCCTCCACCACCGGGACAATGAGCAAGCCTATGGGGGTACTTTGGATGACGAATCCTTCTACCTGAGCTCGCTTGTTGAGCTGAGCAATAAGGTTCTTTCTTTCCTCATCGATGGTTTTGATCGTTGCCTCTCTTTTCTTAGCATAGTTTTCACTTTCGAACGCCTTAGGAAGCACCCTCCGTGCCTCGTTAATGAGGTTGGCCATGTCTCTTTGGAGTTCTTTACCCTTGCTTGGAGGAAGTCTTATAGCTATGGGTTCATATGGGTTGAGAAAGTTATTCACGTAACACCAGTCAGAGGGCACAGGCTTCGTTTTGGCTATCTTCTCTAAGAAGTCCTTCACAGAGGTCATCCTGCCTGTCCCCGGGAGACCAGCCACGTAGATGTTAAAGCCACGCTCTTTAACGTCTAAGCCAAACCCGAGCGCCTTTACCGCTCTTTCCTGGCCAATAATTTCCTTAAGCGGCGAGATCTCTTCGCTTGTTTTGCAACGCATAAGTCTGGGGGGGCATTCCTTCCTAACCCTTTCAAAAGACAACTCATTCGGCATGTTTGATCACTATCTAGAGAAGAAGAACTTGCTAAAAAGCTGAGTGAACCGCTATGAAAACTATGTGAAGTCAACAAAGACCGTAACTTATTGCTTGAAGCGTGAAAAACGAGGCTTAACCAACCAGCTGGGCACATAAACCTAAGCTAAACGTATGGTGCCCTCAGATGCCTGTACTTCCTGTTAATCAAGTTGTCAAGCTCAGCTCTCAACTTCAGATCCAATTCCTTCTGTTTGTCTGAAAGGAAATCTGCTTGCCTAGCCGCATGTACCACAGGGCCGTGCAAAACAAGTGGGCTGGCTATCTTGTGCATCGGCACAGGCTCAATACTCAGAACCTTGTCGATGGTCCCAGCCCAGTTTTGTTCGCCCTGCATGCCCCTAATCAGTTCCCCAATTTGTTCCTCGGACAATGGCCTGAAACCAAAAGGATGAGGAGAAATTGTTTTGATAGCTTCGCTGCCTTCCGCTTTTTCCCTGACTCCGTATCCAACGAATTTGAATGGGTTCACACGCTCCTCCTTGATCAGCCAAAATTCAGAACCATGCCAAACGATTGTGCTGTAATAGCCCTTAGCATCTCTCGCTAGTAGAACTTGCCAACCTTGGGGGTTTCGGTTGTATCTCCTCATTATTTCCTTCTTCACTTCTTCAGCTGGCTCCATTCTGCCGACACACAATCCTCAAACCTACTAGTTTTGGGGGAGGAATATTAACTTTCTACGCCGAGATTTTTGATTAGGCGACCGTAGTCAATCAAACGCCTATGAAGTATCCTTATATGAGAATGCGTGACCTTCAAGTTCTGTGAGAAAGTGAGGTTTGGAACTTGTCTAGGCTTCAAAGCCCAAAGGCACCCGGCGAACTAAGCAGTGAGACTTTGCTTGAAATAATGCGCGGTGCCTATTTTGCGATTGACGGGATATGGTTTTTGGCTGTCGAGGAGAAATTCGGTTTCGACATGGCTTTCGAAGTAGACAAAGATGTCTGGAAGAAGTACGGGGCTGTCATGGCGAGGAGAATCAGAAAGCATCTAGGGTTGATGAAGCAAGACATCCCCGCTATTGTCGAAACCATGAAGACACTTTTCCTCCTTGAAGATTGGAAGATCGAAGCAGTAGAAGTGTCGGAGAACGAAGCTCTTCTCAAAGTGGAATTTTGTCCTTGGTATAGCTATTTGAAGAAAGCTGGTCGGGAGAAGGCAATAAGCAAACTTTGTCCGGAAATATGCCTAACACTTTTCAACGCTTGGGCGAAGGAGATCAACCCTAACGTGACCGTTAGGATGCCTAGACCTGTTCCGAGCTGCGAAATAGTGCTGAACCTACAGCGCTAGAAAGCATGAGCCACATGGTCCTAGTGGTGGGAAGATGAAAATCGGAATAATCAGTGATTCGCATGATAATCTCACAAATCTTGGAA
>CAZAQQ010000044.1:7684-9720 GCA_964487485.1 uncultured Candidatus Bathyarchaeia archaeon
GTGGTTTGCTATGGTCATGCTCATGTCGCCAGTAACACTAGGATTGGCAAGACGATCCTGATTAACCCGGGAGAAATTACAAATCTTAAGGGTAAGCCTAGCTACGCGATCTATGATAGCGAACGCCGTGAAGCCATCATAAAGGCGTTAACCGAATGAAGCGACCCGCATAAAGCGTGAAAAGCATAGTCATGTTGCCACGACCTCCTTCGTTATTTTCTTCAGCTGGCTTTGATACATCTCAAGAATCTCCTTCGCTGTAGTCGCATCCTCAGGTGCCTTGTCCAGTCTATAGTTTCCGGTGAACCGCGGGAACCTAATTGCGAATCCGCTTCCAAGCCTTACGGCGTTGGCGCAGCAGCTGTGAACTGGGCTAAGGGTTATTTCTGCCCCTATGACCTCTAGGACAACTCCGGGGGTGAACCAAACATCGGGAGTCAACTTGGAGTCGACACGCGCGTGCCTATGGGAAATCTTGTATGGCTTGAGCATTTCCAGAAGCTTAGCCAAATCCTCGTCTGTAAACCCTGAGCCGCATTTGCAAACGGTATGGAAAACATCGGCATCCTCATCATAGGCAGCTAGCAGAAGCGCTCCATAGGTTCCAGCCCGCTTTCCTCGACCGTGGAATGCTCCTACCACCACAAGGTCAACTGCGTCCGTCATTTCAGATTTGTATTCCCTTTTGTATTTGATCCAAGCCCATCCTCGGGCTCCTGCTTTGTAGATCGAATCAGGCCCAATGGATTTGATCATCAAGCCCTCGCAACCCTCGGATATGGCTTGATTCATGTATCGGTCAAGCTGCTCGGCGTCGCCTGTAATCAATTGCGCTGAGATTTGGGCTCTTTCTGTTTTGCTGATGATCCTTTCCAATTCCCTTCTCCTATCTAAATACGTGTATAAGGTGTAGTCCACCCCATCTGCGTAAAGCACGTCGAAGAAGAACACTGCTACGGGGATTTCTCCGGCCATTTTTTCTATTTCGTACTTTCTCCCTCTCCTTTGCGAGATCATCTGGAATGGAAGCATTTCCCCAGTGTCTGGATCTACTGCAATGCATTCGCTTTCGACAATAGCCTCCTTTGCCTTGACGCTGTCCTTTATGTACTTACATGCGTCTGGGAACTGATCTGTGATGTTCTCAAGTCTACGGGAGAAAAGAAGCACTTCCTTCCGTGAAATGTGGGCTTGTAACCTAAGTCCATCATACTTGTATTCCGCTGCTACTTTTTCTCCAGCTTTTTCGAAGATTTCTTCGGCACTGGAAAGTCTCTCTGCAAGCATTGGCCTTATAGGCCGGCCGACCGTGATCTTGAATCTCTTTATGCCTTCTAGGCCTTGGTGTGCGACTGTCTTTGCCACAAGACCGAGGTCCGACGATAGATTGTAAGCTCTTTCAAGAGCCTCCCTCGCTTCTTTACCTCCACCGTACGCCACGGATAAGGCGTCGAGCAAAGTCATGTCAGCAACGCCGAGTCTGAGCTTACCTAAACCCATCCTCAGGATGTACTTCGCTTCTCTTGGCGAGGAGTCGTTCAGCAGGCTGCAAAGGTATTTGACCTTAAGATCTATTGAACCGGGCCCAGTTGCATGAGCAATCCTGTCAAATGCATCGTAAACCGCTTCTACCGTCAAGGGTTGTCTGAAGAGGGTGGCCTGAGTTTTCTTGGTCAACAGATTGGCCGCGGTTTCGCCTAGATCTCCGCTTTTCGCAAAGTCCTCCTCCACCTCCCTTTCCTGCCTACCCGTTGATGTGGCAATCGCCTTCACAGCAAGCTTGTCCGCCACTCCAAGCTCGATTCCAACGTAGTCTGGGTACAATTTGCCTTGAGTCAGGTAGACGACCTTATCAACGACTTCTTTAGGTGTCTCCTTGAGCAGGTCTACGAGGAAATCCGTCATCTCAAGTCTCTTCGTTGTAGCCTCAATTTCCTCATAAACCTCCGTGATAAGCGAGTACTTCAAAGCGTCTCCCTGACAAAGGCTACTGAAACAAAGCCCAATTAACCTTACGGAAAGGGTGAAGAGTGAGG
>CAZAQQ010000045.1:0-9634 GCA_964487485.1 uncultured Candidatus Bathyarchaeia archaeon
GCCCACTTGACTAGTCAACGCCGCAAGCAACTAGCCTAAATTCGCATCTACTGTTAAAGCTCATCTAGCCTATGTTCTGGATCTTTCAGACTAGGTATGTTCGAAAAAGAGAAATGAAGCGTTGTAAGCGTGATGGATCTAGATTAGTTCTATTTCGATGAATACGTCGTCAGGGGTTCTTATTCTCATCAGCCTTTTTAGGAAGCGTTCATTTGGGTCTACGTCGATTAGGCGTTTGTGCACTCGCATTTCATATCGATCCCATGTGTGAGTGCCTTCGCCGCAGGGGCTTTTTCTAGTTGGCACAATCAGTTTCTTTGTTGGTAGCGGTATGGGGCCTTTCAGTTTAACTCCTGTTTTCTCCGCGATTTTCCTTATTTCGTCGCATATGGATACCAAGTCTTGGGTGGCTGTGCTTGAAAGCCTTATCCGCGCTTTGCTGACCATTATTGTTGATGCTCCAACCTAGTCTTCTAGGGATGCAGTAGAGGATGGAGGATGTTTAAAAATATTGGGCTCAGCGAAAAAGCTAGCCTTTCTCAGTCACTTCCTTAACCACGCCCACGGCGATTGTTGAAGCCATGTCCCTGATAGCAAATCTTCCAAGTTGAGGTATTTCGGAGTAGGGTTCAACTACGACGGGTCTTATTGGCCGAAGTTTCACCAATGCGCCGTCCCCTGTCTTTAGGAAGGAAGGCTTCTGCTCAATGGTTTGTCCTGTTCTAGGGTCAATTTTGCTGATTAACTCTGTGAATGTAGCGGCCATGGTGGCTGTATGCGCATGTAGTACGGGGGTGTATCCTTGGGCGATGGCTGTAGGGTGGTATATGATTATTATTTGGCCGACAAACTCCTTGGCAACAGTAGGCGGCTTGTCCTTGTGTCCTGCAACATCGCCTCTGGAGATATCTGTTTTCGCAATTCCCTTCACGTTAAATCCAATGTTATCTCCCGGCAATGCTTGAGGGATGTTAACATGGTGAGTCTCAATGGACTTGCATTCTCCTGTGACGTTTGCTGGCAGGAAAACAATTGTGTCGCCCTGCTTCAATATTCCCGTTTCCACTCTACCCACAGGAACTGTGCCTACACCTGTGATTGAATAAACGTCTTGCACAGGAAGCCTCAGCGGCTTATCCGTGGGCTTAGGCGGCGGTGCAAACGCGTCTAGGGCCTCGTATAAAGTTGGACCCTTATACCAAGACATTTTATCACTTAGCTTAACAAGATTGTCTCCAGTCCAGCCTGAGGTTGGGATAAAGTTCATCTTTGAAACGTCGTATCCAACAACCTTAAGCAGCTCCTGCAGTTCCTTCTTACACTCCTCATATCTTTCCTTGCTCCAGTTTACAGTGGCATCATCCATCTTGTTTATCGTCACAACTAGCTGGCCAACACCTAATGTCCTTGCAAGGTAAGCATGTTCTCTAGCTTGCCCACCGGGACCGACGGCGACTTCAAACTCTCCCTTCTTGCCAGAAACCACTAGAATTGCGCAGTCAGCTTGACTGGCGCCAGTAATCATGTTCTTAACGAAGTCTTTGTGGCCTGGAGCATCGATAACTGTGTAGAAAATTTTCGGCGTTTCAAACTTCATGAAGGATAAGTCTATCGTCATTAAGCGCTCTCGTTCTTCCTTAAGCTTGTCTAGAACCCAAGCGAACTTGCCGGTGTCACCGACACCGTATTTCTCAGATTCTTTAGCATGGTCTTCAATAGCCTTCTTTTCCACGAAGCCTGTCAAATGTAATAGGTGACCTGTCGTGGTGCTTTTCCCATGATCCACATGCCCAATCACGATTAGGTTTAGATGCGGTTTCTCTGACGAACTCATTGTTTCCTTCTCCTCTGTCTACCTTGGTAATTCCTAGTCTTAAAACACAATCAAATATTTAACTTTTGACATGAGAAATGAGCTGGAAAATAACCAATGAAGTTTAAGGGCGCTATTTCAACGCGAAGACAGGGCTATTCTCTCCATTTCATCCCTTTTCCTTACAGCAAAGCTCTTGCCGTCCCTAAATGAAGCAAAAATTATTTCATCAGCCAAAGACTCGTCGATAGTTCTTGGGTTTCCAGTAGTAGCTTGCCTCGTACCTTCCGAAAGGAACCGTAAGGCCAAGTCCACTCGCCGCTGCGGCGCCATATCCACAGAAACATGGTAGACTATTCCACCGTAACTGATCCTAGTCGTATCCTCACAAGGAGAAGAATTTTCAACAGCCCTCACAAGGACTTCCAACGGGTTTTTGCCCGTTTTCAAGTTGATTATGTCAAAAGCATTCCGAACAATACCAACAGCCCTAGCCTTCTTTCCCCCACATCTCCCATGACGCATCATATTGTTTGCCAGTCGTTCAACTATGTTTACAGTCGACTTCCTAAACCTTTGATGTTCATGCCTCCCCCCAGTATGGGGAACAAGCAGGGGCTTTAGGGCCATATACCGCTTCAAACCCGGATCCTTAATCTCTATTCCTTCAGCACTCCATTTACCGAACAGCTTGACTTCAGGATGCTTCTTAGCTTCTTTACTCAATCGATTCGAACACCCTAGTTCGGTAACCTGACAGAAAATCTCAATATAAGTCTTTAGCCTCCGCTGAAAAAGCAGGAGGAAAGTCACTTTAAGAAGGCGGGAGATTTAAGCAACATTTATTTCAAAGTGCAAAACCAGTTAATTTTGGCGGCGAAGTCTTAGGCGGGAGGCTCGGTCTCTCCTGAAGGGCTAAATGCCCTGACCGCAAATGATCGATACGGTGGGCTGAAAGCTACAGCGAGGTGTCTACAGCCTGCTTAGTCCTCGCCCATTCGGCGTTGAAAGTTCGTCCTTTGGGGTTGACGTAAGGTGAAGACTCTCTTCGAAGGGAGAGAGCTATCATCTTCACTGGCCGAACCGGAGGAGGCTTGGAAAAGAACACTCCTAAGGTCAGGCGTTAACGCTCAGGGGGTAACGGGCTAGAGCTTAAGGGTGGAGGTACTGGCAGGAATTGGGACATCGACCTGTGGTGGCTTCGCCGCCTTTGAATTCTCCAAGTAGATTGCAGACCTCACAAACTTTGGCCACCGTCGGCTCACCGCAAAACTCGCAGTTGCTCAACTCCACACCAACCTTGGACTTCTCCAACATTTCCCGTATCTTTTCCATTGATCTGTAGGCTGTGTACTTTATACCAGCTGAGTGTTTCGCCTCCATCCTGTTAAGTATGCTTCGCATATCATTTCTAAGCGATGTAGACATGTAAGGGCACGGCATACTCTGGAATCTTATGCCTGTCAAATATGCGAAGAGAGCTACTTCTTTCTCAACAACTTCGCAGAGAGGCTTCACCCTGCGCAGAAAAAGCCCCGTGAAATCGTTAAGCACAGGCTTAACCCGAGCGATTCTGTTCACGTCTCCGTGAAACAGGTTTAGCATGAAAGTTTGAACTTCATCGTCGAGATTATGTGCAGTCGCCACCACATCAGCCTTAACAGTTTTAGCAGCCTCATTTATTGCTCTTCTCCTCAGCACCCCGCAATAAGAGCAGGGAGTTAACTCCCGTCTGCTCTTCACAATGCTGTCTAATGTGTGACCGAACAATTCCTTGAAAGAAAGAACCACGTGTTCAACTCCAACTTCCTTGCAGTAGCTTTCCGCAATTTCTATCGCTTCATCCCTATAGCCACCTATTCCTTCATCTATGGTTATGGCGGCAAGTTCTATCTTGGGGAATTCCCGTTCAATCCGGTTCATTATGGTCAATAAAGTTAGACTATCTTTTCCTCCAGAAACAGCAACTGCTACACGGCCTTGCGGGCTAAGCATGTCATATTTCGAAATGGTGCGTCGAACCTTTTCCTCAATGTTGTTCACAAAGCATTTTCGACAAAGGCTCACGCCTTCATATGTCCTTTTGTAGAAGGCTTCTTCTTCGTGGCAGATATCGCATTTCAAATAGAATACTCCCTTTTTCTCTTATCTCAGGAGATTTTGAATACCCTTAAATTGGAACAAAGCAGGTTATAGGAAACTGCCGAAATAAAGCTGCGGAAAGCACAATAGGGAAGCCGTCGGCTATCAATCTCCATGTTAAAGGGATAAGTGGAAAATGAATATACCAATGCCTATCATATACGTCCTAGTCTTCTACTTCCTAATATTCATAGCCGGTCGGCTTCTTCGCCTCAGAAACAAGAACATTCAAGCCTACCCAGGAGTACTATACTTCAAAACTCTACGCTTCAACAAATGGGTAGAGACAGCAGCCAAGAAGCGGCCGACTTTCTCAAAAATCTTTTGGAGTATGGGCATAGTTGAGGCTGCTGGACTTATGGCATATGCACTCTACTACCTAGGAAACAATCTTCACTCCTTCTACTATAGGCCTGAAACAGCAGGCCCTGTACTGCCCATTATCCCAGGAGTAACGATAGCACTGCGCTGGCTACCCCACATATTCATAGCAATATCCATCGCAGTTCTTTCCCACGAGCTAGCTCACGGTCTAGCAGCTTCCAGAGAAAACATTCGCCTAAAGTCCTTCGGGTTGTTTTTCGTTTTCTTCATGATAGGCGCCTTCACTGAAATCGAGGAGGAGGATTTGAAAAAAGCTAGACCAATCTCGAAACTTCGCACATATGGTGCTGGGTCATCAGCGAATTTCCTAGTAGCCCTCCTCGCTCTACTCCTAGTTTCCCAACAGCCAATATTCACCGCTGCGATATCCCCGCTCTATGCACCCCCTTCAGGCGTGCTAGTTGCGAAAACCCTAGCTGGAAGCCCAATAGAGCAGGTTGGAATAGCCCCCAACGACGCTATCTACGCAATAAATGACACGCAGATCTTTAGCGTCGCTAAACTTCAGAATTTCATGCATGAAATCAGGCCGGGAACAACCCTAGTTCTAAATGTCATACATGAAAATCAAACGAAAGAGCAGGTTGTGATTCAGGCTGCAGAAAACCCTCAAAATCAGAGTAGAGCATTCATAGGCATTGCAGAGGGCTTTGACTATTACCCGCCTAGGCTTTCGTTTGCACCAATCCTCGGCCCACTTCATACTTATCAATTCCTAACCTGGCTGTTAATAATCTCTCTAAGTCTCGCAATGATCAATATGTTGCCAATGTACCCTTGCGATGGACAGGGCTTTATCACAACTCTCCTAGAAAGATACACCAAGAGCACAGCCAAAATCGATACCGTCAAGTACGCGACTACAGCTCTGTGCCTAGTCCTAATTGCCGCCAACATGGCTCTATCGCTCCTTCGATTCATCCTATAGAAAAAACCTAACAACCCCAACTGTTATCGAACTTCTTTTCTCACAAGCTTAAGAGTTGGCCAACAGTAGATAGGAACTTGACACATGAACCGATAATCTTAGAGGAGAGGAAGATGCCGCCTCTAATAGTCTTATCAACATGTTCGAATCCTGATGAAGCAAGAAAGATTGCTTATGACCTCTTGGAAAAAAGACTAGCAGCCTGCGTAAATATCACGCCTGTTAACTCTCTCTTCATTTGGAAAGAAGCGATTGAAGAGAGCAAAGAACAGCTCATGATCATCAAGACAAGTTCAGAGTTGTTCGATGAGTTGGAGAGGCACATTAAGAGCGTCCATAGCTATGAAGTGCCTGAAGTTGTTGGGATCCAAATCGAACGGGGTTCTAAGCCTTATCTTGACTGGCTTCAAACCTCCTTGCAGAAGAGTGTTTAGAACCTTTAGATCCTAACCCTCGCTATTCAGCCCACTAGTCCAAAATTTCATGAGATTACGAGACTACTGATGCCCAAGTGAAAGAGACATGGCTGAAAAACCTGTGAAGTATGGCGAGAAAGTTGAGGTAACATATGGATCACATCACCTCAATTTGTTTGGGAAGCTTAGGAAGCGGGCTATAACCTTAATGAGCGTTCTAGCCAAAGCAGGGTACAGAGCAGTAATCCATGGTAGCGTTGCCAGAGGCGACGTTGACGTTAACAGCGACATAGACGTTCTAATTCCCTATGTAACACCTTCATACAAGATTGAATTAACGTTGACAAACAGTAAATTCGAGATCTTCTCTAGGATAATAGCTCAAGCAACGCCGACTCATGCACCGAAAGCCCATATCTACCTCGACCCTACGGAGCAAGTGTGCGTAACCTTTCCACTTATAGACTTCCGTTCTTTGGAATTCGAGTTCTATAAATTCGGAGGCCTACTCGAGCTTGATGAGTTAAAACAGGACAAGAGGGTTTCCGGTTGCACCAAGAGGCTCACCTTGATTGAGCCTACGAGAAACGGACATGTGGAATCCCCGGTCTTCGGCCATGAAGCAGAAGTGGCTAGGACAGTTGGAGTTAGCATAGACATAGTGAAGGAAAGAGTTCGCGTCTTGACGAGGCGAGACAAAATAGGGAGAACTGGCATATTTCTTCTAGCAACTCTTGAAAGAAACGAGGTTTTCGAGGAAGTTTTGAAAAGATTGATTGACACAAACCCGGCGCTTAGAAGGAAATGGCTTGACCGCTAAATCCTATCGAAGTCGATGGCAACGGTTGTGCGAAAGCTAACGCTAAAATATTTGGCCTTGGCTGCATACTACGAGTTCAACAGGGAATAGGGGTAAGTTTATGCAGGAGAGATATTACTCGCGGGAGCAACTCGTTGGCAAGGAGGTCTACGATTCTAAAGCTGAGAGAGCAGGTTCCGTAGTCGACTTAGTCTACTCGATTGAGGGGAAACCAGTGCTAGTTGTTGAGAAGGAATCGAGGAAGTTCTTTGTGCCTTTCGACGTGGTTCAGGAGATTGGAGACAGGATCTTGCTCAAGTCAAAGGTGGAAGAGATAGAAGAGAAGCTGCAAATAGGGTTCGTTATTTAGTTGGCTTATGTCTGTTCAGAATATGTGGCTACAGAAGTGTAATTCATGCAAGTCAGGGCGACATGATGGGCGACCTACACTATCTTTCCCTTTTTCCTTCTATGAATTCTTCCACCCATTGCTTAGCGGTTTCGTAGCTCAGTTGCATCGGAGGAGTCTTAAATGCATAGGCCGAAATGCTGATCAGCGGTCCTGCTATTTTTCTGTCAATTGCTAATTTCACAGCCCTTATGACATCGATGACAACGCCTCCGCTGTTAGGCGCATCCCACACATCTAGTTTAACATCAATTCTCAGAGGGGTATCACCGAAGTATCTGCCTTCCAACCAAATGTAACAAATCTTCTTGTTTTGCAGAAAGTCAACAAAGTCGCTTGGACCTATGCGCAGAGGAACACTGTACGGAACCATTGCTTGAACTGCTCCAGTCTTGCTTATCCTCTTCGATTTCAATCGCTCTTCCTCAAGCATATTCAGAAAGTCTGTGTCGCCTCCAATGTTCAGCTGATAGCTTTTGTCAACCAAAACCCCTCTCTCTACAAGTAGCCTAGCTAGGGACTTATGAAGTACCGTCGCCCCAATCTGGCCCATTACATCGTCGCCAGCGATTGGGACGCCTGCCCTCCTGAATTTTTCTTGCCATTCGCTATTGGAAGCGAGGAAGACGGGCATGCAATTCACCAGTGCGCATCTAGCCTTCAAGGCTTGTTCAGCATACCATCTAGCGGCTTTTTCACTGCCAACAGGCAGATAGTTTAGAATGACATTCGCTTTAGTGTGCTTCAAGACTTCGGCAACATCGACGACCTTTTGATTGTCGTCGATTTCTATCGTAGATTTTACGTACTCGCCTATGCTGTCTAGAACCGGTCCTCGCATAACTTCCACATCAAGTCTTGGGACTTCAGCGAACTTCCTTGTGTTGTTGGGCTTTGAGAATATGGCTTCACCTAAGTTTTTGCCAACTTTCCTAGTGTCCACGTCGAAGGCCGCTACGAAACGTATGTCGTTGGGATAATATCCAGCGAAGTCTGTGAACAGTAGGCCTGGTATTGACTTGTCCTTAGGTCCGCGGCCATAGTAGTGAACTCCTTGCACGAGTGCGGATGCGCAGTTGCCCACGCCTATTATTGCTACGTTGATTTGAGGCATTGTCTAGCGCTCCCTTCTTCCGGCTACGAATTCCTGAAGCCATGTGAGGGCAGTGTCTAGTGGAGCTGGAGTAGGCGGCATCTTGAAGGCATATGCGCTGATGCTTGTCAGGGGCCCTGAAATTTTTCTATCCAAAGCAATTTTCGCACATCTAATAACGTCAATCATGACTCCTGCAGCAGCAGGACCTTCAATCACATTAAGCCTTATGTCAATTGTGAATGGGGCATGACCGAAATGTCTCCCCTTAATCCAGAAATAGCTTGTACGCGAATTCTCCATAAAATCCACGTAATCAGACGACCCAGCCACGAGAGGAAAATCATAGGGCACTACTGAAGCTACAGACGCTTTCTTGATCGACCTCTTGAGTTCCGCTCTCCTTCTTTCAAGAGCATTAAGTGACTCTGTTCCTCCCCCAATGTCAAGTTGGTAACTTTCATCAATCAATACGCCTCTTTCCACCAACATTTTCAGAATGGTCTTATGCAGAACAGTTGACCCAATTTGATCCATCAAATCGTCTCCTGCCAAAGGCAGTTTGGCTTCTTCAAATCTCCTCTGCCAAGGTTTAGTGCTAGCAATTCCGGAAGGGGTTGCATTGACATAACCGCATCCGGCTTCAATCGCCTGCTCAGCATACCACTCAGACGCCTTCATTGCGCCTGTTGGCAGGAAATTAACCAAAATTTTAGCGCCACTTTCCTTCAATACCTTTCTCACACTGCTCACTGCAGTTCGATCCAGTAGAACCATATCTTTGACACTTTCTCCAACGCCGTCTAGCAACTCTCCTTTCTGAACTTGAACTCCTAGCTCAGGAACCTTAGAAAACTTCAGAGTGTTGTTTGGGTCAGAAAAAATTGCTTTTGATAGGTCTTTGCCAACTTTCCTAGCGTCGACGTCGAAAGCAGCGACGAATTTAATGTCGCCTGCCTTCCAACCTCCAAGATCTACGTTTAAAAGACCTATCTCTTTCTCAGGTTTCAGTTCCCCATAGAAGTGCACTCCTTGCACTAGAGCGGAGCAACAGTTGCCTACGCCTACAACTGCAACCTTAATGCTGCCCAAGCAATGCACCTTAGCCCACTTATTAGGTCAATATGGGATTGAAAAGATTTCGGGAGGGTAAGTGGAAAAAGGGAAAGAGAGACAGCGGTTCTCATGAACTAGAGAACTATGTTGCCCGCTTCCTTCACTTTCTTAAGGACGACATGGGATCTAGTCTCAATCGCTGAGCCCAATGACCTCATCTTTTCGATAGTCTGATCTAGATGCTTAATATCCCTGCAGAGAACTTTAACGATCAAGTTGAAGTCTCCCGTGACAGTGTATGCGTCCGTAACTTCCTCGAACTCAACAAGCCTAGAAGAGGCGACGGGGCCTATGTCTCCGACTATTCCTATAACTGCCATTACAGGTCTTCCGATCTTGTCGGCATCTAAGACGAGAGAAAACTTTTTGATAACCCCTTTCTTAACGAGGTTTCCAACACGGTTTCTGACAGCTGTCTCAGAAAGCCCAAGCTTCTTCGCAACATCAGAATAGCTTTTCCTAGAGTCCTCCTGCAGAATGGACAGGATTTTCAAGTCGGTTTTATCCAATGCGGCTACGGACATTTTATTTCAC
>CAZAQQ010000046.1:0-6226 GCA_964487485.1 uncultured Candidatus Bathyarchaeia archaeon
GTGATCAACTCTTGGGCTGGGATAGAGATGCATGAAGTAAGGATACTAGCTTGCTGAAGAAGATTGGCGCATGGCGTGTACAGCCATCTGTAACCAGAAAAAAATAAGGTGCAGGTCAAAGTACTCTTCGTCAGCAAGGAGATGCCGTGTCCTCGACGACGCCCTAGTCTATTTTCTCTATTTTTATCTCTATCGTCGAGACGTTCCTAGAGTCTTCAGATTCCCCAACCGTCTCAGTGCCGATCGCAATGTCCTTCACGCCTAGTTTGCCGCCAAAGAAACGCCTTCGGACGACTTCCACTACGTCGACCGCTGTACTAATGGCTCTGCCTCTCGCCTTAACAGTCAATTCTTTAGCTCCGCTGGAGAAATGCATCATGACAGCTGTCACATAGGCCATAATAGGTTTACTTCCTATGAAGATCGTGTTAGGCGGTATTGGGCCTCTCGGCCTCTCAGGGCGTCCCTCGCCTCTTCCAGCTTCTGGTGGTTTTTCGGTCATTCCGTGTTCACCTCCGAGATCCATTGGCTTCTTTGCAAACCCCCTCAGTATCACAGGCTATACAACTTAAACCTTTGGATTCAGACAGTTGGCAGTACTCCATCCCATACATTTGGAGGCAGCATCTTCTCAAAGCATCAAAAATTGTCGAGGTCATGGTCGGAGGGCACCCATGGGTTGCCCAGTCGCTGAAAGAGAAATTGCCAAACACCTCTGTCATTGCCACCGATATTGACAAGGAGAAAATAGACAGTATCAAAAGGACATGCCCCACTTTAGAAGTGATTCAAGACAACATCGTAGCTCCAAGATTTGAGACCTACGAGGAGGCTGGTCTAAAATATTCGATAAGACCTCCACGCGCCAAAGCTACAGTTAAACAAGTTCGAACCCTTGTAGATTCGAACTAGGAATTTCGGAACCAATTCTAGAACCAAAAACGTTGCGAGCCCCCGCGGGCCCGCTACAATAATTTTACCCAGATCCTTTCGTCCAGCTGGCAGGAAATCAAGTTGTGCACCAGAGGAGACCGCAGTACGCCTCATGTAGGCACGGTATCCGTTCGAGATGTCATTTTCCTTTTGAGGTATCGTCTGATTGCGTCTATTACGAACTTTGTGTTGTCGATGATCGTCCTAGCTTTCTCTCGCGTGTAGTATTCCA
Organism: uncultured Candidatus Bathyarchaeia archaeon; assembly: GCA_964487485.1. Classification (GTDB taxonomy): domain Archaea; phylum Thermoproteota; class Bathyarchaeia; order 40CM-2-53-6; family CAZAQQ01; genus CAZAQQ01. The sequence goes on from CAZAQQ010000046.1 coordinate 1,166, forward strand.
TTGGGGTCACCCACCTACCAGCGATCTGAAGGGGATATCGAGCATAAACCACCTCTCTCTGAATCTCCCTTCCCCTGTCGATCAATTGCTCACATGCTTCTTCCCGTAGCCAGTCAGGTCTCACCCTTCTAACGACTGAGGCCAAGCCGCTGATCGCTCTATGGTTTTTCGCTTCATCCCCTCCAAGTTTCAGAATTAGCGCATTCGCAGCGCTTTCTATGGCCATGGAAGCGTGGAAAGTAGCTGAATCATACTCTCCATCATCGAAACGCTTCTCAGCTCTGGCAAAATTCACTTCAGAGACTTTCAGCAGAACTTCTATTCTGCTTTCAGCCATATCCTTCCTTCCTTAAGATATTCACAATTTTTTCTAATCTCTTCAACTCTCCCGCGTAAGATTCGACTTAGATTTCCTGCTTTAGCAGCCAGAATTTCATAGCCCTCAGCGACTCCAAAAGTGATCCCAGCTTCAAGCGATCGAATGTTGGCCAAGAAATCTTCAGTTGACAAGATGACAGGCTCAACCGTTAGATGGTATCTTTTCTCCAGCTTGGAAATCTTAGAGGCAACTCGCTCTATTACTTTCTCACCCTCCTCGTTTACTACAATTATCATGTCCAAATCACTATATTCATGAGCCTCCTTCCTAGCGACGCTTCCAAACAAGATGATCACCTGAACAGAACGAAGGCGAGCAAGCTCGCTCGCCAAGCGTCTGGCCTGCAAAATCATGTATAAACCCAATTCGTAGGAGGAACCCAAGTCCCTCGTCAAGGCATACCACTTCCCATCCCTCTCAAGCACCCCTTGATCTTCCAGTCCCTTGAGCTTAATCGTCAACCATCTATCGCTCAAACCTGTTTCAAACCTCAACTCGCTGTAACAGTGCTTTCCATGCTTAAGCGTCAGGGCGACCTTTCCTTCGGATGTTAAAGAAACAAGATCCAACTTTCAGCCCCTAGTAGGAGAGGGAGTATATGAGCTAAAAAACTTTACTTAGTAAAGTATATATCATGTGCTGTTTGCTGCGGTTCAGATATCAGCCTACTCTTCCAACTGGAGCTAAAGTCAAGGGTTGCCACGCGATTCCGAGCAAGACAAAGGCTTCCCAAACTGGGATCGGTAGCCTATCTGTTATTAGGCAGGAGATGGAAACCACTGAGATGGATGCTAATGCTATTGAATCTTTCTAACAGTTCGAATCTCTGAGGATTCGAACCTTGTCAAATTTTGAATCCAATTCTAGCACCGAAAACGCTGCGATCTTGGCTTTGAGAAGGCGACGCTGGTTCAGGGCTAATAGCCTCCTGCCATTATTGATCATGTGTGTTTTCAGCCTAGTTCTCATTGCGGTAGGGGAAGCATGGTCCTCCGGTGCGGTAGTGAGCGTGTCCACGGCTATGTTTGTCCTGTCAACCCTCAGCCTCTCAGCTACGCTGACCGCTTCGAAGATTGTGCAGAAACTCGGATTAATGAGGTGGAAGATCAAGCGCTGAAACTCTACTTAACAACCTTAACGTCTACATCTATTCCTATTGCTGTTTTCCAGATGACTGCAAGCCTAAACTACTGCAGGTAGATGAACTGGAGCAAGTTCATTGAAATCATGAGAAGAGGCAGCAGAATATTTCACGCCATACCTGAGTGCAACTTTCACGACATTTTTCATTTCATTCTTGTTCGAAAACTTTTTCCTATATTCTCTGTCCCTCTGTTCACCCTGATAGCTTATGCCAAGGAAAGGGAGATTGCCGAGAATAACTTTTTCCAAGCTAAATCTTCCAAAATAGTGGAAGCCTACTTTATGTAGTTTGGTTTTCTTTTGCGAATCTTATACTCAAGTTCAAGTTTCTGAACCAGCTGCGAAAAAGCTTGATTTTCACTCATTGCCACATCAAGTTGTTTTTGAAGTAACTCTGCCTCCCTCTTGAGATCTCCTAGGTCAACCTCTATGTAAATCATGGCTGCGACTTTGGCTAGGAGTTGGTAGGCGGTTCTTGAATCTACGTCTGTTATGTATTCTGGGGCATGACCCCAAAGGCTGCTTGCCGGTATCCCTCTCCGGTCGCTCTCGCTCAGGATGTAACTGTGAATGCCGCTTGGACCGGTATAGACGGTAGGTTCAATGCCGTGAAGCTTCATCTCTTCTACGAGTCTTGGCGTGGTGGCTACGCCTGAGATCTGAGGTTCCACTGTATGGGGGATGCGGTCAATCAACCCTCCGAGCAGAATAATACGGTTCGTCTTTTTGACGTCGGAGATGTGGAATATTGACTCAACGTATCTTGACCAGTTTGTATGCGGTTCCACACCTATCAGAATTAGTAAGTCGTTTGACGCCGTTTTGCTCTTCCAAGCGTACAGTTCGTTTCTGGGAAGTTCGTAGTATTTCACAAGTCCCTGCTCAATTCGAACCAATGGGCGTTGAACTACGAAATTATAGAGGGCGGCCGGATCTATCTCTCCTATCTTCTCGGCTTCCAGCTTGTCTCTCAAGTATTCCGCAGCACGAGTGGCCACTCTTTTCGCATCAGGCCATCCGCCTAAAGCAATGATTGTATCGAAGTTCTTCAAATCGAGTTCTTTCACGAGGTGTAAGTCTTGTGGACCACTATACTCACCGGACATGGGTATTTCATCCAAAATACTTCTCGCACTAGATGTTTAGGGCCACCCTAAGCGTCAAGTACTATTTCGTTGATGACGCAATCTTTCCCGGATATGAGGTCTGCATTGCTGTAGTGGCACTTTGGGCAAACCATGATAAGGTTAATAGTGCCATCGCATTGAACACAGCTCAAGCTTTCCAAATGTGCTAAACCGGGGCTTTGCAGAACCTTTCCGGGGAACCATTCGTACCCGCATTTCCCGCATTTAAGTTTGGCTTTAACTGGTTGAATTGTTATCTTGCAGTTCTCAGCCTTTGTGCCCTTAAGCAGGGTCTTGACAGCGAAATTCAGCTGCTCGTTATTGAGGAGAGTTAGCTCGCCGACTTCAAGTTTGACTTCAGTGACATTTCTCGCGTTATGTTTCTCTGCGGTGTCTAGAATCAAGTTCGAGATTGTTAGGGCGATTGAAAGTTCATGCAAGATGACTTAGACCTGTGGGAATTTCTTCCCGGGTTCGGGCTTGATGATTTTCACACCTTCAGACCTGAGGAGGAGGTTTATGGAGGCGCTTAAGGCGCATAAGGAACCTATACCCTCCCCTAGAATTTGGCCATCATCCTTCAAGGTTAGTGTGAGATAGTTCTTTCTGGATAAGAATGCATTCAACCCAAGTTCAGTAACTCTTCTCAAAACAATATTTCCGAGAGCGCCCATAGATTTTCCGAACCATACGTGTTTAACTGGACACTGGTCGCAGTACGCTTTGAGAAGATTTCCAACACTTGAATTTGCCAGTCCTGAAGCCAGCTCAGCTCTAACGATCGCATAGGCAGTGCAACAACCCCAGCTCTCACCAAGAGTCTTCCCTGAAGCCTTCAAAGTAGCTTCAACTCTGAAATCTTTCCACCTAAAGCAGTTTTCCACATTCTTCTCATATTTTATTCTTCCAGTGTTCACTTCGCCCTTGATTTTTTCTTTCACATAGTCTGCCAAGCTTTCACAGTTTGCAGTAGCTATCAGCACCGCGCATGCAGGACAAAAGGCATTTGACGCACTGCTGATCTGCTTTCCTTCTTTATCGGAAAACGAGACGGTTACGCCAATGTTCTCGCTTCTAACCTTGGCATAGCCTCCATCTCCAACAACCTTTGAGAGGGAAATTGCTGCTGGTCTCACTACTCGTCCGTATCCGAAAAGATTTTTCACAGCCTTCAGGTCTTCAGGTTTTGTCAAAACTGTCTTTAGTTCGTCTGCGTAGGGTTTTGGAATTAGCTCACCGTCAATCATAGCCTTAAGGGTTGCAGGAGACCATGTTATGTCAATTCCTTCTCCAACTACCCTTCCTTCAGCATCTAGAATCTTGGATCTTGTTCCTTCAGGGATCTCAACTGAAACCGCTTGTCCATTTAACTCGCTTATAACAGCTAAGACTGCATGATAGATTCCGCATGCGCCTTCACTTCTTCTAAGAACGCTTGAAGCTCTTGCACGAACCTCTTCTGCAAAATCCAATTGGCAGAAACACGCCCTGTCAGGAGCTGTTTTACTACTGTTATTTTTGGTCAGCGGTTAATTAAGGACGCTTGTTTTTTCACTACGCGCCGTTCGCTCTGGAGTGCAACAGCATTGGCGTTCAACATAGGACTGGCTCTTACACTCTTGTCCGTAATCTGTTTGGCGTTGATCAAGAGTTGCCTAGATCTTAGGCTTTCTGCCAGCTGAAATGAGAGCTGCAAGCACAGCTGGAGATATAGAACTACTTCTTCTTCTTAGCTGGCTTCATGGGTGCCCCACAACATATCAAATCACATACTGTACAACCACATGGGTCATCAATAGATACCACGACGCCGCATTTCTCACACTCGAATTTATCGCCCTTTGGCATACCGTAGTCACCTCCCTTTTCATAAATATGCTCGGTACGTTGATATGTCTTGTTCTCACTTTGGTATTAAGTACTTTCGGAGAATCTGATCCCGCAACTATATTGCGGTTGTCGAAGGATTACCCGCAGCTTCAGGGAGAGTGACGCCTGCGGGAGAAGAAGGCGGTGCTCACAGCCAATGTTTAAGACCATCTGCGATCATGACTATAGACAGATGCTGCTTTTCTAACCCACGAGTCAAAGGGAACACAGTTGACTGACAATCCGTTCGGGCTGTTCAAAAGGCAATGCGAACTAGTCCTGAAGAATGCCTTGGCTAGGACCTGCCCAGAGTTTGCTGAGGCGTCATTGATCCTCGCACCTCCAACCGCAAGGGAGTTTGGAGAACTGTCCTCATCAATATGCTTCGAAATATCCAAGAAAACGGCGAAGAATCCTTTAGAGCTAGCAAGAAGCATAGTGAAACAAATCGATACTTCAAAAGCTGACCTTGTAGAATCGGTTGAAGCAGCGGGAGCTGGCTACATAAACTTCCATATGAATTGTTCGAAGGTGGCGGAACTT
>CAZAQQ010000046.1:6326-9567 GCA_964487485.1 uncultured Candidatus Bathyarchaeia archaeon
TGGATAGGACATGTATATGCGTCCACGAATTGCGCACTCGAAATACACGCATTGAAAAAAGAGATCAAAAAGCTGGAACAACAGAAAGATGCCCGTGAAGAACTTGAGCGTTTGAGGCGCAAGCTGGATGACTGGGTCTTAGTGGCTTCAGAGCTAGAGAAGACGGACAAGGACACTTTTTTCAGAATTGTTGAGGCGGTAAGGGAAGACCCCGATCCCGAGGGTAGCGTTGAAGTTCTGATGAGACTTTATGAAAGCGGAGATAAAACCGCTGGGAAATTGATTAGGAAGGTTGTGGAGCTATGTTTGGAGGGCATTAAGAAAACCCTAGGTCAAGCTAACATAGCCTTTGATTCATGGGATTGGGAAAGCGAACTTGTTTGGTCGGGAGCAGTCCGGAAAGTCGTAGACAGACTTTCAGGTTCTTCTTTCGCGACTTTTCACGAAGGTTTGCGCGCTGTTGATGTGGATAAGATAGCGGATGTTTTTGATCTGAAGAAGAAAATTGGTGTGGCGGTGGAACATGAAATTCCCCCACTTGTCCTCGCCAGAAGCGATGGAACAACGCTTTACACTACGAGAGACATAGCCTATACTCTGGAGAAATTTGAGAAGGCTGATCGGATAATAAACGTCATAGGATCTGCGCAAAAACTTGCGCAATTGCAGTTGAAACTGGCAATGTACGCCCTTGGAAGGCCGGAAATTGCGGAGAACATGGTGCACTACTCCTATGAGCTGGTGGAGCTTCCGGGCCACAGAATGTCTAGGAGGAGAGCCAAGTACGTGACTTTCGATGAGATAATTGAAGAGGCTACTAGAATCGCTAGCCTAGAGGTCTCAAAAAGGTCGCCTGAACTGCGTGAGGAGGAGAGGCTGGAGATCGCGGAAAAGGTGGCCTTGGGCGCTGTTAAATATGCGCTATTGAACGTGTCAAGTACTAAGGTTATCACGTTCACATGGGATCGCGTTCTGAATTTCGAAATGAACAGCGCACCCTTCATAAACTACGCTTACACGAGAGTCTGCGGTATTCTTAGAAAAGTCGGAACTCTTCCAAGCCATGTCGATTACCACCTTCTCAGCCACCCACTGGAGCGAGAACTAGCATTTCAGGTAGCGAGGTTCCCAGAAGTCTTCGTTGATGCGGCGGACAATTTGAAGCCGGATGAAATTGCCAATTACGCGAATATGTTAGCTGAAAGATTTCATGAGTTCTACGAGAAGGTAAATGTCATTCGCGCTGAAAACGAGGAATTGAAGTATGCGAGGAGTCGTTTGGTGAAGGCGGTGCAAACAGTGGTGAGGAACGCAATGGGGATTCTGGGCATAGAAATGTCCGAAAAAATGTAGGCCCAAGGGTATTTTCAGAGAAAACATGATGTTTGCGGTTGTTCCAATAGAGGCTCTTGTTACGCTTTCACAAACCAAATATCGACAGAGCGTATCCCGGAAATAATGGGGGTCTGGTGCTAAAGATGAGAATAAAACTGGCGCCGACAAAGTCGGTGCACGTTCTGGGATTTGATAAGAGATCGGCTGACAACCTGGTATGGTGCGCCATGTCATATGGGGTTTCGAGAACATTTTGGGCCAATGGCTACCTTTTTTGTGTCGAAGTCTACGAGAAGGCCTTTGAGTATGAGGTTGAGAAGGAGGTCTTTCCCATTAGCCAAGTTTGTTACACGCCCTACCCTAAATATTCCAAGGTGTATGAAATCAGAGGTGCGCAAATGCCAATAGTCGACGTGTCTGAAATGAATCTCTATCGAACTTTGGTTAGCATGATGAAAGCGCATGAAAGAAGGTCGGGCAGAGCAGCTAGGCCTCGAAGCTAGTTTCCTCAAGATGGCAACTGTGAGGCCTGCCTAATTCTCTTCAATTGTGTTTTGATCGGCGTGTAAACTTCTTTGGGGGGCCATTCAACTTTAAACCCAGCGTACCTCAGTCTGGCAAGCGTCGTCTCGTAGGGATCTACAACCTCCTCCTCCAGATTCAACAGGAGATGAGGATCAATTTCCATCAACTTTCTCGCTAAGCTCACTCTTTCCTCACTACTAACAATTCTCGTATCTGCACTCATGGCGGCAACGTGGAAGCTTACGCCGCAGTCTAGAAGATTTTTGATTGCTTGAAAAGGTATCTCGAAACTTTCAGGCTTCGCCCCTGTTTTTTGAGCAAAAGTTTCCGGTGTTCCTGCTTTCAATGAAATACGCACATGAGGCTTAGTGAACTTTGAAATCCTTCTAACATAGTCTTTATCCACGCCGAATAGAATCCCATTTGTTTCCAAGATGAAAAGGGAAAACTCTGATGCCTCAACAAGTTCCAGCAGACCCAGCAAATGGTTCTTTCCTAGAGTAAGCTCAGCTCCAGATATCCGTAGCTTACGAACCTTGTGCTCATGCGCCGCCTCCTTCAGATTCTCAAAAACTTCCTTCGGCGAGTAGAACTCGCCAAATCTCTCTGGAAAATCGCGGCTCTCGTAAACCCAACAGAAACAGCATCGAAGACAACAACCTACAGCATACCCAGTTGCAACTCCTCCGTATACCCCTGTGCAATAGAAAGCCTCGTATTTTCTTTCGCACTCACCGTTCCTGTGCCTCACCACAAGCCTTTCAGTATCCCCAGCCAGATCCGCAGGATCAAAACGTTTCATGGTGGGCGTGAGAAAACGAGGGTACTCAAGCATGCCGTGCACTGTGCATATGGAAGGCGAAGATGCGCTTTATAGTTTGCTAAAAGGTTAGAATCGCTAGCTGAAGATTTTCCTCGATTCCCTTCCTTCTAGGATCTTAGACGCTGGCAGAATAGCTGAGAGGAGGGCTGTAGTTGTTGTAAAGGTAACTGTTCCAACAATCATTGTTGTGGATGAATGCTCTATCTCCGCTACAGCCATTAAACCAACGCTTAGAAACCACAACGCTACAGGAGGTAATACGGAAGTCTCCAAGAGTTTTGCTCCAAAGCGTTTGAAGGAGGACAAGACGGCGATCGCCAAGGGAGAAAAATAAACTAGGCCAATAAGAGAGCTAGCTGTGAATCCCGATACGATTATGCCTAACTCAGGGTTGAAAGCGAAAGAAGAGAACATTACGGCGGCCAAATACAATATCCAAATAAGAGGGTACAGGACGTATTTCACAACTTCCCGAAAGGTGGGGCGATCGACAAGGAATTGAGCAACTTGTGGGCTGAACGAGTAATAGAACTGATTGAAGAAGGCCATGAATTGTCT
>CAZAQQ010000047.1:0-9419 GCA_964487485.1 uncultured Candidatus Bathyarchaeia archaeon
TTGCAGGGAGAGAAGCTTAGAAAATGCGAGACTTCCCTCTTGAAACTCAGGAGAGCAAAGCAGGGCCTTTATGGATTAACTTTGGTTCTCGAAGATCCCAAGGGTGTTCAGCGCTTTGGTGGGATCGGACGAGCATAAGGTAAGCAAAAAGGAGATTGAGGCATTAAAGACCGTCTAACGCACGTTCATGTTTTCGAAGTGAAAGTGAGAGGGCAATGGCTTCTGTAAGCCCGTCAGTTTTCCATATGCTGGAGAAGCTGATAGGTAAAAGGGTACTTGCGATAATGGATCGAGATTTTGGCTTTGAGGGTGTTTTATCCGCAGTCTCTCAGTCACCAGCGGGCATATGGCTATCTGATGCGGAAGCGGTTGTGTTAAGGTCTACACTAGTAAGCCCCATTCCTCAAGTGGTCAGTAGAGAGAAGAAGCATGAGCTGTTCATACATTTGGACTCTGTATTAAGATTAGAGACTGTTGCGCCGGCGAAGGAGAAATGACGAGAAGCAGTGAAGTCGGTTGGCTTGGCGGCGTCGCTGTAGTGACGAAGGAAGCTAAGATACTCTTCGATCCGGTGCCTGGAGAATCCATAGAAAAGAGCGCCCAGATATTCATTTCTCACGCTCATGCCGACCATACCTACGGCTTCGCAACAGCTGCCAAGAAATACTCGACGATTAGCACTGCGAAAATCTATGAGGGACTGAAGAAGAAGCCCGTAGAGAGTTTTGAGGAAATAAGAACGAATGAAAGGGTTAAGGTGGGAGACGCAGAAGTTGTTCCGCTGAACGCTGGCCATATGCTGGGATCCACACAGTTTAAGGTTATTCTTCCTGAGAAAGTAGTACTGTATACAGGGGACATAAACTGCATCAACACCTTAACTACCCTTGCGGCTGAGGAAGTTGAGTGCGATGAGCTAATAATGGAAGCTACCTATGGAAACCCGTTTTACAATTTCCCAACTAGAGAGAGAACATATGCGGAAATTGTCGAATGGGCTACGAAGGAGTTGAAGAATGGTCGAATTCCCTCATTTCGCGTTTACGCTGCTGGCAAGGCCCAAGAAATCATAAGTCTATTCAACATGTACACGACACTGAGTATTCTCGCGCACCCAAAGATATGTAGGGTGAACGAAGTCTACGCTGTCCACGGGCTTAAACTGTTTTACGAAGATTTTTCCGATAATTCCTTGTTGCCACGGGAGAAGAAAGCGTGCATATATGTAACAATTTCCCCAGCGGGACTCCCGTCGCAGAAAAAAACTGCGAAAGCCATTGCCACTGGTTGGGCTATGAGGATTTCGTCAGAGAAATTCGCTTCATTCCCAATAAGTAGTCATGCTGATTTCAGACAACTCATCGAATTCGCGAGGAAGTCAAAAGCAAAGAAAATCTATACGTTCACCGGATACAAGAATATCCTAGCGAGCTACTTGAGGAGCAGACTTGGAATTGACGCCCAACCCATACCGCCTCTTGCACAACGAAGATTAATCGATTATTAAGTCCGAACTGTTCGCTCTTCTGTTACCCTAATCGCGGAGAAGAGGGACTACTGGACTACCTACTCATGGTTTGCGGTGATCTGAATGATCATCTGGCTGAGAAATAGGCGAGCAAGCTCACTGCAACCAAACCCACTGCCATGAGAATCACCACTTCAGGCCTAAGCTTGATGCCGTAGGTTTCTTCTTCGAAAAATCTTAGCAATCCGGCGCTGGCCGCGGGCATAGGAGCCTCGCTTTTCCTCCTCTTTTCCCTTCGGCTCAATCACATCCACCTCGCTAGATCTAGCAATCCTGTTCTGGGACGTTCCCGTAAACCTTCAACATTCCGAAATAAAAGCCCTACAGTCTCCCACCCTGACCATTGCCGAACAGCCGACTGCTATCGAATTCTCATGTACTCATAGGCTTCCCTTGTCGACTCGAAGCAATAGTGAACCTTCCGGAAGCCCTTTCTAAACTCAGCAACTTCTGGCTTTACCTTCTCAGGAGGTTCGTTGTCAATCGCTATCCTCTTCATGAATTCAGCGATTTCAACCATGTCAGATTCCTTCATTCCAAGCCGGGTTATCTCAGATGTGCCAACCCTAATTCCGCCTGGCGCTTCGAAATGTCTACCGAATTTAATATCGTAGGGCAACAGATTTCGGTTTAGGATAATGTTGGCCTTCTCAAGTTTCTGTTCGATGGTTCTTCCATCACCATACTTAGTGATGTCTATGATGAGGACGTGAGATTCGGTGAACCCTCTTTTCTCACCCAGCACATTAAAACCACGTTCGTAAAGTGCTTGTCCCAATGCTTTGCTATTCCTGACGATCTGCTTCGCATACTCTTTCCCGAAAGCCAACATCTCAGCAAGCATCACGGATTTCCCAGCCATGTGATGAAGGTGGTGATTGCTTATGTTGCCTGGAAATGCGGCTCTCTTAAGCCGCTCTGCGTGCTTATTCCAAGACAGTACCATGCCACCTTGGGGTCCCGGCAACGTTTTATGCGTACTGGCCGTCATAGCGTCGACTCCTTCCCTCAGGGGGTCTTGAAATTGACCTCCAGCAATCAAGCCTGCTACGTGAGCGCCATCGTAACAAACAGTTGCGCCAACTTCGCGAAAGGTTTCAACCAGTTCTCTTACAGGATGTGGAAAAGGAAAGACGCTGGCTCCAAACATAGCTAACTTGGGCGGATTCTTCTCTTCCTTAGCCATCTTCCTAACTCTTTCCTTGGTCTTGTCAACGTCGATATTCATTTCCTCATGGTTGAAAGGAAAGTATTCCACCACTAGGCCGTGAACAGCACCTGCCGTGCCACCTAACTCCTTCTTCCCCATTGTTATGTGGCCGCCTGCAGGAATTGAGAGAGCCATCATCCTATCGCCGGGGCTCGTGAAAGCTGTGTAGACAATTAAATTGGCGCAGACCCCTGAAACAGGTCGGACATCCGCGAATTCAGGCCTGAAGAGCTTCCTCGCCAGTTCTATGCAAAGGAGTTCCACTTGATCGATGTATAGGCAGCCGGCATACACGCGCTCGCTAGGCCATCCCTCCGCATACCTGTTACCAAAATCAGTGATGATTGCTTCGCGAACAGCTGGCGAAGGCACATTCTCGCTCGCAATTAATGGGATAGCGGATTGAAACCAAGCGTGATGGGATTCGAGTAGCTGAAAAACCTTGTCATATTGCGCTCTGGGAGATTCCTCTGCAAGTGTCATTTGAAACACCATTCATAATTTTCGATAGCTTTAACACTTTTCATTACTAACTCTAGAAGACCTAATTAACGATTATTAAAACTCCTCGAGCGCAGCAATGCACGGCGATTTACTGTTGCTACGCAATAGCCCTAGTGCTCCAATATATGGACAGCTATGCAGCTAGGAGCCGAGTGTTGTTACTTAGGTGGCAAGATTCGTAGCTCAAAGCAATTACAATGGTCAAGGATCTGAATAACTTTCACGCCGAACTGTTGCAGGTAGCGACTTATGAAGCGCCTATGGCATCGGAAGACAATTCGTTCAGCGCACATAATAGCAACTCTGCGCCCTTCAGCAAGCTCAAGAAGCCTTTCGATACCGCTTTTGAAGGCCTCTGTTTTCATATGGCGCTCATACCCGCCTTTGCGAAATCCTCCCAGCAGGTCGCCCAGATACTCATATAATATTCCATTTTCCCTGAGTGCTTTTTCAAGGTTCTCCCTCTTGAACCATTCCCACTTACTTGTTGGAAAACGTCTTACATCTCCAACAACCTGAATCTCATTTTCCTTAAGTAATGCAACAAAATCGCTGATTGAACGATTTGAGTGGCCTATAGACCAGACAACTTTCAAACAGCATCATTATCTGTTAACAAAACAATCTACCTAAAAAAGTGGCTTTACAACACGAAATGCGCACGCCCGTTGTGGACAGCTTCTCGCATGTACTGCGCCTTGAAATTATCGGTTGCAGCCCATAGATCCAGTCAAGATGCGCAGTCTCCTTCTTAACTTGTCTCTAGGAGATTGACCAGCCATTCATAACAGTTTTTATACCATTAACATGAACGAGTAGGATTTATCAGGAGATTAACCATAGTAGGAACATCTTTCGCACATTCGTCATGAGTTTAGGAAGAGATCATACTCTTGATCAATCTGTTGAGTCTGGGTTATGTTGGCGTATTCTTGCTTTCCCTAGCTTTTAATTTGCTACCTTTCGTCGGCCCTTCAAACATGTTGGTCGCTGGGGCTTGTGCCGCTGTTTTTCCACTGGGCCATCCCCTGTCGATAGCGTTTCTTGTGGCGATAGGGGCGGCAGTAGCGAAAACCGCTCACTACTATTTTTTCTACTTCACGAGGCGGTTGCTAAGCCACAAGACTCAAGTGCGGCTTGAAGGATATGGGAGGAAGTTTGAGAAGTATGGCCCCATAGTAGTCTTAGTAGCCGCAGCGACACCGATCCCTGACGAGCCGGTGGTGGCGCCGCTGGGCCTCATGCGTTATAACGTCGCAAAATTCTTCATCATCTTTTTCGCCGGAAAGATGTTGATAACAAGTATCGGAGCGTTCTTAGGAAAATACGTAGCTCTAACCCTTGAGGCCATAGCGGGCAACGCTGCAGCCCTAGCCCTGTCGTTAGCCTCGACCATTGTGATCACCGTTATTTTGATTAAAGTAGATTTGGGAGGGTTCTTTGAACAGGTGAAGAAATTCTTGTTTCCAACTCTAAGCTATCCTAGAGAGAAACCCCTTGAGTGAATTATTATTGGAGGAAGATGCATTCGAGAATCAACGGGTATAGGGTGCGTGAGACTTGTTTCCTAGGGGGTAGAAGATGAGTATCTCTGAATTCCAAGAATTGATGAGGAACATTTACTATCACCGCGACGTGAGGAGGGGAGAAGATAGAACCTACTTGTGGTTGCTTGAAGAGGTTGTCGAGCTTGGAAGGGCCATTCGCAGAAACGAGAGGGAGAATGTGGAAAAGGAGTTTGGAGATGTTTTGGCTTGGCTATGCTCCCTAGCTAATGTCCTATCGGTGAACCTAGAGAAAGTGGCTCTGAAGAAGTATGATGGAAAGTGCCCTAGGTGCGGAATGATTCCGTGTACATGCGAGGAAAGCTAAGATCACACAGGCATCTCGGCTTACAGGAGTTTTTGTTGACCATAAGTCGTTAGCGACCAAGAGTAAGGTTTCTTCCGAAGTGAAATCGACGCGATTTTCTCTTTCTTCAAGGATCTCAAATGGTACGTAACACAGGCGTAGGTTAACCCAGCTTCCTTGCAGATTTCCCTCACGGTCTTTTCTCCACTTTCTAATGAGATAATTATTTTGGTTCTAGAGACTAGCCCCACTTTCACGTTTCTTTTGGAGGTCAAGAATGCTTTTGGATGAATTGAAAGTTTCGAAGTCGACTTCAACTATAGGAACTCGCCTAGGACGTGTTGCTTCTTTTCCTCAGCCGCATGGAATAGGGATGATATTTCCTCCTGAATAAGGTGGAGCCGCTGTTCATAGTATTTCCCGATACCATAGCGTCTCACAAGGTCTCTAGCCACTTCCAAGTATTTTTCGATTGAACCGCGATAAACGGTTAGCGAAATTTTTCCCCCACATTTAGGGCACACTCCCTTTAACGGCGCTCGTCTAAACTTCGCGTTGCACTTGGCGCATCTGAGTTTCTGGCTTGAAAAAGCTTTTAGGTTGCCGCTTAGGTCGCGCATCAGGTGGGTTGAAAGCACCTTTTTAGCGACTTCCCCGGCTTTAACCGCTCGTATGGTCTCCGCCAAGTCTATTTGCTCCTTCACCTTTTCCAACATGGACGAGAACTTCTTGTAAGCATTTTCATGGTTGCCCCCGTTGATGTTGCTAACTAGATGCGTAAAACCGAAGGATTCGAATTGAGTCTCGCTGCCTAATCTATGGAAAACCGTTTCAACGATATCGCTAAGGTTCCTTGGATCAGATCCTTGGCTTGCTTCTTCGAAGAAGGCCAATGGGAGATTTTCCTGCGTCTCCATGTTGTAGACCATGTCTTCAACTTCAAGCGGGTTCACACGTAGGGTCAGGAGCAGAGGCGCGTCCATTAATCCTCCGATTTTTGAGGGTAAGAAGGCTTTGGAAAAATTGAGGAGCACATCTAGAGCCAATGCCAATGAATCTTCGTCTCCATCACAATCCCGCCTCTTGGCAGCATGCCAAAAAGGATGTGCAAAGCATACGTTAGCCTCTGTAAAACCAACTATTCTTCCAATAACACCGACTGAGGTATGAGGTGAAAGCCCAACCACTAAATGGCCGACAAGATCTTCCTCAGATTTTACATTGTAGTATGCGGGAAGCTCATAAAGCCGCTGGAGAACCTCATCGACAAAGCTTGCTACGCGAACGAAGTACTGGGCGCTTTGCCGTGGGATCACTATGTCTTGAATTCTTAGGGAGCAAAGTTGGTTAGCTTCAGTTAGGTCGCTGCCATCCCAAGCGTATTCGTAGCCTAGCTGCTTAAGTTTCTGAACTGCCACTCCAACTTCCAAGGCTTTGAAATGCGTCAGGGGCGCATTAGTAGCATCGAACCTAGTGGTTCCATCCTTGAACACTGAGAGATCATACTTAGCCCTCAGTATTCCTTTCTCAATTCTCTCCGGGATTTTCATCCCGCTTGTTAAACCCTTCACCCCTTTCACCACTTCTGGGGGTTTCGCGACTCCAACTCGCTTGCATGCGTATTCTAAGAGCTTTTTGCTGTCGATCAATCTCTGTTCAAAACATACAGCCTGAGTCTTGCATGCTGGGCAAGTCCCCTTTTGAACTGTCCTACCGCAAATTCGGCAGAAATACTCAACACTTGTTTTTTCTTTGCATGTGGAACAAACTTTATCGTACGTGACTTCTTTGCAAGAAGGGCAACGGTTCCTTACAACTTCCACAGATATGACTGGGCTCTTTTTCGCAGCTTCAACGATATTTCGCTGAGCGCCGCCGGCTAGGCCTACGGGAAAGAGGCAGTGAACTACCGGCTTCATTTCTCTTCTTTTCGCTTTTTCAGGCCGCCCCATCCTAGCGCCTATGAATGAAGTGTATTTTCGGTGAATCTCGATGCCTGAAATCTTCCGGATAGCCTCTAGTATAGAGATACTTGGTTCATGGGTTTCTTTTCCACCATTTGGCCTCAGACACGCGTCTAATATTGGAGCGTCCTCTTCGATTGAAATCTTGCCGTCAATGATGGTATGGGGAACTAACAGTTTTTCGAGAATGCGCTTTAGTTCGGAATCGGCCTCGAGGTCTATCTTAAATGCGTAGTCTCCTTTCCTATTCACATTAGCGTTACCGAGGGCTTGCCTAAGGTATGTGAATTCATCGAAGGTCAAATTGTCCCAGAAATATGCGTACCTCGGATGCAATGGTACCCCGAGCTTAAGAGATAGCTCCAATGCCTCTACAGGGGTTGGCCTAGTCCCTAATGGATCGGAGATAAAAGATTCAATTCGCCCTTCACTTAACATAAGTTTTGGAGCAAAGCCTTTTACATTGTTCAGAGTTCTTACTGAAGCTTTAAGAAGTTCAGCCCACCATTCCTCAACGAAAGCTGAGGGAATCAACGGTCGATTATTTTCTAGAAATTCCCCAAATGCGATTAGAAGGTCTCCTACAAACAATATTGACTCAACTAAGTCCGATATCTTCTCCGTCAACTGAACACTCTCAACTCGTAGAACAGACCCGTCTTTCAGTTTGACCACAGGCGGCTCAATGGACTCCACTGGCATGATTACGCCTCCTTTGCCGGGTTTTTCAATGCGCAGCTGGGTTCCAGTAGCTATGAAGTTGCGGAGAACGCGCATTGTCGCTGGATGCACGCCCAAGGCAGATAGCCCAGTGTTACGACAGCGACCATAGCGGAGTCTAAAGCCCCCTGACTCTCCCGGAAATGAGAAGATAGGCCTCCCACCAATCACGTCTTCCATATACATGAATTCGCGAGCTTCTTCCCTTTCCAGCGATTGCGGTCGTATTCCTCTCAGCCAATTCCAACCATTAATACCAAGTTTCTCAACAATTTTCAGAACCTTCTGCGTACGGCCAATCAAACCATCATTAACAACTCGCAAGGCCCCTCCGCGCACTCGATTCGTCTCAATTCTAGGCAAATTTCTAAAAGCGGCAACCTCAAAGGGGTCTGTTTCCACACCGTTTACTTCAATAGGTAGATTCATTATTGCGTTAGAGAGTTCGGTGTCAGAAACCTTGTATTGAAAACGTCCTACCTCCCTCTCGTAGAGCCTAACCTCCTCCACAAACCTCTTTGCTTCTGCCTCAGTCGCCTTATATCTATCAAGCCCTAGAAGATGTTGAACCAAGTCTGCGACCACGAGTATAAGCGCCATTTCAGTTCCTCCAGCTGATCGAATAGGACCTGCGAAATAGATTGCGAGATATTTGGTTCGATCATGGTTCGTCTTTATTCTAACTGATGAAATTCCTTGGATGGGAGCGGCTGTCACCCCTTCATCCAACATGGCTAGAGCAGTACGAATAGCTTGTTCAGCACTATTCTCGCCCAGAGAACCGAATTTTCCGTAAACACACTCCTCAGCCAGTTTAAACGCTAACTCCTCTCTCGGCATAACTTGGCTTAGCTCTCGAATTCGAGCGGCTACACCGGGTGGACCTACCGATTTCTCAACTCTTTCCGCTAGGTCTACGGTCACAGCGGTTTCTGGCTCGAATGAGGGGTCAAATCCCTTAGATCTAGCATCTTCAGCTATTGAAGAAATTTCGTTGAACTTCTCTCCAATATTGGAGAGGTAGTTATCATGTTCTTTCAAAGTGGAGCTCTGCAACCATTACCCTTATAATATTAGTCCGCCTTAAGATTTAACGCATACTCTTATTTGTGGCCCGAAAAGAAAAGGCGCTATCGATCCTGAGCGTCGGTCATAGTGGTGTCGTTAAGCATACTTCTCTACATGTTCATCATAAGGTGGTGTTTCCTCAGCGTTGAGAAAAAGTGTACGAAGAAAGGAGATAAGCCTCCCGCAGGCATCGTTGCGCCATTCATGACTGCCTTCCGAACATCTTCCAGACTGTCCGCTTGGTCGAAAATTGTGTAGCTTCTTCCTATCTCATAAGACGTGTGTGCATCGCTCCCAGCTGTTGCGGGCTTGACCAAGTCATCTGCAAGTCTTCTAGCCTTATCGTTAAAATAGTTGAGAAGACATCTAGAATTCAATACTTCTATTGCGTCTACCATTTCTCGGAGCTCCCGTCTACTAAATCTGTCCACATGGAAAGTACGTTTTCTAAACAAGTCGAAAGGATGAGGTAGAATGACAAGCCCCCCTTGCTCGCGAACCTTGTCAACCACAACAGCCAGCTCCTTCTCGTGTATTTCTTCCTGCAGGAAAAGTGCCAATATTTCTCCACTTG
>CAZAQQ010000048.1:0-1479 GCA_964487485.1 uncultured Candidatus Bathyarchaeia archaeon
GATGAAAAGCTGCGGAGCCTAGGCCTGCAATTCCCACCAAGAAAAGTAGCACTGTGTAGTTTGGTAAAATGCCAGTCAGGCTCATGCCAATGCAGTTCAAAGCGAGGCCTAGTTTGAGAAGCCAAGAAGCTTCGGTTCGATCGAACCAGCGGCCAAACAGTGGCTGCAGAATCGATGCCGTAATGTGGTGGATCACAACTATGACTGCGACTAGCAGGTAGGAGAGACCGAAGAGAGCGGTGACGACAGGTAGCAGGCCGGAAAGTGTGTTCGAAAATGCGTCGTTAACCAAATGAGCGAGAGCTAAAAGCGGCGAAAAGGCTGACTCTGACTCGTTAGGCTTCATAATTTTGTCAGAACGTCTAAACAATGTTTCCCACTTCAAGAGTCAATGACCGCGAGGTTAATTGTACCTTCATTTCTAACACAAGCGCTTTTCCGCCTAACAGACCCAAGCGGCAGACGCATAGTCTACGATGCTAAGGACATTAAACTTATGGCCCCAGTTCCACATCCATCTAAACTCTTGGAATTAGCGCTTTCCTATCCAGGAGACCCTGATAGGGAGACTACGGACCCAATATTTTCACCGAAGGGATATGAGCAGTCGATAATTGGGTATGGAGACATCATCAGGTTTCCAAGAGAGTCGAGAGAACTTGTTTCCGAGATCGAACTAGGCCTCATAGTTGGTAGAAGAGCTTACAAGGTTACGGATGAGGATGCATACAACTTCATCGCCGGTTACACAGTGTTTAATGACACCGTTGATGTAGACATAGTCTACCAAGAAAAGCGTCGAATGCACTTCAGAGGGGACAGTTTCCCAACCTTCGCTCCGATAGGACCATGCCTAACCCTCAAGGAAGATATACCGGATCCGAACAATCTCAAAGTGACCTGTAGGATTAACGGCGAGGTAAAGCAAACATACAAAACGCGGGACATGCTCTTCAAAGTTGGAAAGATTGTGAGCTTCATCTCCAGAAGCTTAATTCTTGAGCCTGGGGACACAATTTCCTGCGGTGCCCACCCAGGCTGGAGGGAATGCATCATAAAACCTGGAGACATTGTGGAGGGCGAAATAGAATCAATTGGAATCCTAAGAAATCCTGTGGCTTCAGAAGAATAACTTCAATTTAAGTTGCCTCGCTGTTTCTTCTAACCAGCACAAATGTCTACTAGGGCTCCTCTTTGGTCTTTTCGCAGCCAGCTATTTTTCCCTTAGAGACTGAGCAAAGACAGAAATTGTCTGCTGAAGTGTGCGGCGGGTATCCAGGGTCTCAGGGGTTTCATCCGCCAGCGGTGTTTGACCTATAAATTTGAAGGTTTCACTGGCTGCCAGATGGAAGAGCGATGTCAATCCCAAGTGCCTGAAAGTGGAAGCAATTTCCTCCATTTCGCCCACCCAACGTCGGGCTTTAACGGGGGTGCTTGGAACCTGTTTCTCCATCTGCTTGTAGACGCTAGGTTGACTGT
>CAZAQQ010000048.1:1489-1864 GCA_964487485.1 uncultured Candidatus Bathyarchaeia archaeon
GTGCAAAAGCTCCTGTCGCAGTTCTTCAGAAAGCCCCATGGCTTCAGCAGCGGTGAGGAGAGTTATCCACAAGGCTTGTGATCCCTTGTTCAGAGCAGCGTAGCACATTTTGATGGCTGAGGCTCGTTCTATTTCGTCGCCGATAAGGCGAACCTTAATGCCTTTGCCATCCAGCTCGGACATGACACTAGCATATGGCCCACTAGCGTAGAATCGAGGCGGCTCTCCCTTGCCAGGCGGACTACCGATAATGGAGGCTTTTATGAAACGTCCGTCTGCACCAGTCACTATGGCATCTATCTTCTTAGTAGTTTGTGGAGAAATTGCGTTGCAGTCAGCAAAGTAGGTTTTGGCTCGTGTAGCTCGGAAAACATT
>CAZAQQ010000048.1:1874-9407 GCA_964487485.1 uncultured Candidatus Bathyarchaeia archaeon
CCACCTTCTGAGCTACGTCAACAGCTTCCGAAGGAACTACGATTGAAAGAATAATATCCGATTGAACTACCAACTCTTGAAGGCTTGACATGTTCTCTATGTTTGCGCGACGAGCCAGTTCCTTAGTCCGCTCACTCCTACCCTGCAGGCAGGTTATCACACGGAGCCCGTGCTCCTTCAACACTCGGCCTACCGCATGACCCATATCTCCAGGGCTAACTATGGCAACATTCCTAATTGACAGCTTCCCACCCTTCTATCGTATCCATAGAGCACTAACACTTAGAACAATACTCAAGGTGACAAGTGACTATTCAGTCTTGCGACAAGAGAGGAAGAGAGAGTTGCGCTTTATGAAGCAAGGATGGAAAACAATGTTTGACTTTGATAGGCGTTCGATACAAGCCCAATCCTGTTACATGACTGGGTTGACCTACGTGAAATACGGTACAAGCATAACACGGTGTGTCCTATGAAAGGAGGCGGATGGAAAAGGTCTAGTCTCCAATGAAGAGCGCTTGATTCAGTGTTGAGCATTCCCTTGGAACACTCTTGATTGGCTCTCAACCTAAAAGTCATAACGTGTAAATCAAAAGATTGGATTGCAATTAACAAGAAAAGAAGGCATATAGTCTTTAGAAAATGCGGTTTATTTACGCATACATGCCTTGAAGAGACTTCTTTGCTTGCGTAATCTTTCCCTCGACTTCAACTTCAATTTGTCTAGCGTCTTTTTCGAGTTGAGAGACATCTACGTTCAGTCTGTGGGCTTTGGAAACATATCTTATTGCTACAGCCGCAGCTCTAGGGTCAGCAATGTCCGGTGAAGCGTAAGGTAGAATTGCTACGGCTGGGAAATTGCGCATTTCGTACTCGCTAAGCATTATGGCCAATGGCCCAAAAATGAATAGGCCTGGCTCTAAGGCGGGGGCATTCAGGTTTCTCTGCTTGGCTAGGTAGGCTTGAGTTGGGACAATGCGCAATTGATGCTCGCTGGTTTTCAGACTTGAATCCAAGCCTCCTATCAAAATGGCCTGCTTGAATTTCTCCTCGATACTCCAAGAAGCCAGAACCTTTGCGAACTCAGCTTCCTCGCTGCGATGTGGAGAAAACTCAAGTTTGACTAGAACCAGTTCTCCTTTTCCATAAATCTCAAAGGGCGTAATCAATCCCTTCTCGGCGGTTGCGACGAAAGGAGGGGGATGATCCACTTCTACGTAGCCTATTCGCTTTGCTCCTAGGGCGTGGACGAGGAAGGATGTAGCGATGTAGCCCGTCTGGCCGTAGCCGTGAAAGCCCGTTATCAATGTGCAGTTCTTGAATTTGCCTTTATCAATAACGAGGCGAATGCCCATGTTGGTCACCGATGGATCTAAGGAGCAGGTGAAGCCGAGAATGCATAAGCGAGCCTTTTAATTAAGGTTTATGAACTGTCGCAAGGCATTGGGAATGGTTGAAATGGAGATAAAAGACTTAGAGAACTGTATTTCGCAGTTGACGTTAGTTTAAGTATGTGTTTCTCTATTTAGATACGTTTGTTGGTAACGGGTTGGAACGGATGTTTGTCACTAGCTGGCGACTGTGCGCTAAATCAACTCATCGTTAGCACAAGGTGAAAGGGCACCAGACTCCACTCCTAAGCGAGGCATTTCTAGCTGCGTTTGGTGAAAGCCATGGAGGTTCGTTTCCTTGGTGGATGCCGTGAGGTTGGCAGATCAGCCGTAGCCGTCAAGATCAAAGAGAAATACATTCTACTCGATTACGGCGTAATGATGAACCGCGACATAGGGTTCCCAATGCATATCGCGCCTAAAGAGATAGAAGCGATTATGCTCACCCACTCACACCTAGACCATAGCGGCGCTATGCCGCTGTTCTATGTAAGAGGCAAGAACCCTATCTATGGAGTTGAGCCAACATTTGAGCTTTCAAATCTACTCATCAGGGACTTCCTACATTTAAGCGGCTATTACTTACCCTACGAGTATCTGGATCTTCAAACCATGATGAGACACTGCACAAGTGTTGGGTATGGAAATGAATTCAAAGTGAACGATGCTAAGGTCACGCTTCTGAACGCAGGGCACATTCCAGGCAGTTGCCAGGTGCTTCTTGAAGCCGATGGCAAAAGAGTCCTATACACAAGTGACCATAACACTGAAACTACGAGACTCGTGGATAAGGCAGATCATCATCCCAAAGATCTCGACGCTATCATTATGGAAGGAACCTACGCCGCTGAGGATCATGTGGAGCGGCCGAAGGTTGAGGAGGAATTCGTGTCACGGACAAGCGAAGCTGTTAAAAGAGGCGGAGTTGTTCTAGCGCCGGCTTTTGCGGTAGGGAGGTCTCAAGAGGTTTTATGTGTGCTGGAGGCACATCACTTCGAGTATCCAATTTTCGTCGACGGAATGGCTCTTGACACGAACGAGATTTTGATGAGCCATCCAGAATCCCTGAGGGACCCTGAATTGTTTTCAAGAGCAATTCGTAAAGCAGAGTGGATTGAAAGATGGCAGGATAGGAGGCGCGCAGTCAGAACGCCTTCAGTAATTGTATCGCCCGCCGGCATGCTCAAGGGAGGTGCCGCTGTTTTCTATATGGAAAACATCGCGAAGAAAAGAGAGAATGCGGTTTTCCTGCTGAGCTTTCAAATACCTGGAACTCCGGGCAGAATATTGCTTGACAAAAAGGTTTTCAAACTGCATGGTGAAATCAAGAAAGTTAAGGCTGAAGTTGAAAGATTTGATTTTTCATCTCACTGTGGCCGCCGAGAGCTTCAGCAAACATTAAGCAGCTTAGACAAGAAAACTAAGGTGTACATTATGCATGGAGCTGAAGGAAACTGCACCAAACTTGCTGCTTGGGCCAACGAAGAATTGGGGTTGGAAGCAAAGGCCCCAAAGTCTGGAGAAACATTTGAAATCTAGAACAACCAAGATGACCCTATTTCAAAAACCTTCTTCTACTCACTGACTGAAGTCAAATATGTGTGCGAAAGATGAGCTTGTTGAAGCGTTTTCAAAGAGAACTAGACGAGATAGATGTCACTGAACTGGCAATTAGGGCAGTTACCTTCTTCCTCGACTTATCTCCCTGCGTAAGGGGCAGCTTGGAAGAAACAATGAATGCTGTCCAACTCTTGATTGAGAGTACTTGCCGAGCGGCTAGGCAGGTTTGTAGTGAGGTTGAGGAGGAAAGTGGACTCCGAATTTTAAGTGTAAGGCTTGCCTTGTCGCCACTGAATCAGATCATGGCACCGTTTGTGGCAAACTTACACTTACAGGCGGACGATAGAGGTGTGGAGGGAAGCGACTTAGCCAGTGCGGCGGAAGTTGGTTTAAGCTTGGCGGGGGCAGTTGACGAAGCTAGGGAGAAAATTGGATTCGATTATGCGGGGGGCTACTCTGCGAAGGTTGACCTAGGTTTCGGCAAAGGCGATTTAGCTCTTCTTGCGAGTCTGCCTAAAGTCCTATCCTCTACGAAAGCCTTGTATTCAAACATAGAAGTTGCCTCCAGCGGAAACGGGATAAATCTCGCTGCTATCCGAGTGATGAGTCACATTATCCGCGAAACAGCTTTTCTGAAGCCTGAAAGGAAAGGATTGGATTTGCATAAATTGCTTGTGACAACAAATATGCCTGGGATCACTGCCTATTTGCCAGCTGCTCAACATCAAGACAGCATGCCTAGTTTCGGCATCGCCCTATGTCACCTAAGCCCAACTGTTTTCCTCAACTCTCTTACAAAAGGAACCTTGGAAGACAATTACAGGAGATTTATGCAAGTTTCTCTGAAGACTGTCCTAATATGCGAGGAAGTTGGAAAAACCATCGCGGATAGAACAGGCGCCACATACTTGGGCGTAGACGCTTCCATATCCCAATGGCAAGAGAAAAGCTTAGGGGAGCTTATTGAAAGATTGGGTGTAGAAATGTTTGGGGGACATGGAACCACTTTTGCATTAGCCCTGCTAAACCAAGCTATTAGGAGGGGCGCTTTGATGGCGTCGAGTAAAGTCTTAGGCTACACAGGCGCCATGACGCCTATGGCTGAAGACATAGCAATCATGAATGCTGTAAGAAAGGGAGCCGTAAGCCTAGACAAACTCGAGGCAATAACCTCAGTGTGCAGCATGGGGCTGGATATGCTTGTTCTGCCTGGAGATACGCCGCCCCACATAGTTTCCAGCATAATTGCAGATCAAGCTGCAATAGGAGTTGTCAACCGAAAACCTGTCGGCGTTAGGATGATACTTGTCCCGAAAGGAAAGCCTGGCGACGAGGTGGAAATGGGAAAATTTGGCAAAGTCCCAATCATGGCGCACAACAAATTCGGATCAGAAAAGCTTATGGAAATGGGTGACTGGGTTCCCGGAAACCCAATCTAAAGAGCCTCAATCAACTCAAGAGCCTGACTTGCCTTCCCAACACACGGAGGATCATTTGCTTGGAGGAAATGTCAAATGCATTCGTTTCTCCAACGAGGTTCTAAGGAACTATTTACCATAGCCATTGTCCCAATTGGAACCGTAGACAGCGCAGTTCTTGAGTTTCTGCGTAAGAGGCTTGAGGAGATTTTCGTGAAGACTAGATGTCATATTGTTAACTCGCTGCCCTTGCCTAAGAATTTCTTTGATGCTCGCCGAGGACAGTATTACTCCACAGGAATTCTAACAGGTTTGGTCAGCGTGGCGAAAGAAATCAGTGCTGACAGAGTCTTAGGAGTGGTTGAAGCAGACCTTTACGTTCCTCGCCTCAATTTCGTTTTCGGCGAAGCCCAATCTCTAGGTACTGTTGCTTTGATATCCACACATAGACTGAAGCCAGGCTTCTACGGGAACCGCGAGGACAATCAGTTGCTGTTTGGACGAACGGCAAAGGAAGCTGTTCATGAATTAGGACATACTATGGGGCTATCACATTGTTCAGATCCAAAATGTGTAATGTACTTTTCTAACACCATTACGGACACTGATCGTAAGGGTGAATGGTTTTGTCTGAGTTGCGAGAAAAAAGTAGAGAGGGTTCTTGGTGAGCGAAAAATTTAGAGTCAGCCCACTGCACCTTGTGCCTGAATTGTGGACGCTGATACTGACTGGGGTTCTAGCCTACTCAATCATGAAGTCGAATGTAGAGATTGAAGCAATCACAATCTTTCCGGAAACAGCTAGCGGAGTTACCCTAAACGCATTGTCATTCGTGTTGCTTATGGCAGGTACAGCGACTATCATGTATGTCTTGGTCAAACGTGGGTTGAACAAAGTTGTCAAGCTTCTGATAAAACTCGCCTTAGTTTTCGCCATTTTCACGCTAGTGAGCTGGTATGCTGAAATCTACTCGAATGCGATTGGCCTATCAATTGAGCTCTATCAGATCCCCTTAGCCTCAATCTTGTTCACAGCAGCTTTATTCTACGCAACATACAGGTCTAGGAGCGTGGTCCAGATACTAGCTATCACCATAATAGGCGCATTGACAGGGACTTTTCTCGGCGCTTCAATTCCAACCTTAACCGCTCTAGTCTTGGTGGGAGGGCTTGCAATCTACGATGTAATCGCAGTGTTCAAAGGCCCTATTGGGAGAATGGCTGAAAAAACTGAGATTGAAGAATTTGTTGGGGCTGTTTTCACGTTTCGCGACCTGACTGTGGGGTTGGGAGATGTGGTGTTCTATTCGATGTTGGCAAGTAACGCTATGGTGAACTTTGGTTTGACATCATTCATGGCCACATCGTTCGGAATTACTCTAGGCACCTACGTCGGGTTCAAAATGCTGGAGAGTAGAGAAATGTTTCCGGGTCTCCCATTCTCGCTAACCTTAGGCCTAGTCTTCCTGTTCGTTTCTATTTACTTGCAGAGAATTATCCCACTTTTCTAGGCATAGAATGCCAAAAGAACAAGCTAAACCTCAACTACTCCACATTTAATTTCCTTCAAAACCCCCTCAGCTTCGGCCGGTTCTAGCTTCATCGTATATAGTTTTCGCGGGGTTCTAAGCTTCAGCTTAACGATGTCTCCTGACTTTTTGACGCGGCATTCAATGGCGGTTTCTGATAGGCGAATAAATTCAGCAGTGTCAAATATTTCTGCAGGCATCGGTCTCCCTCAAACATGTTGCAGAGGTAGATTGCGAAACGAGCATATAAAGCGTACTAGCATCGAGGTATCTGGTGTAATGCTTCGTAACTGAAACCTATTTCGAGAGATGGCGTTAGGAAACAGTATTGAAGTTGGTTATGTTAAACGAGTAGATGTGCCGTGATTTTACTCTATTTCTAGGACTTGGTTTCTGTTATCAAAGGTAATCTTAAAATGGCGCAGAACACTCATTCCTATCAAGCAATCGAAATCATGTTCTTTAGGGATGTCTAAAGGGAAGACAGGAGTTCTGAATTCTCTTCCAAGAAACAACACCCTTGCTAAATATAACTCGACCACAAGAAACCCTGCGGCAGTATAAAGAGGCATTTCTCCAAGATATTCTAACTCTAATCGCTGTATCGCTTCTGGTTTAACAGAAACCCATGAAGCGCCCGTATCCAGATAACCTTTGAACTTGATAGAAGCCCTCGATCCCAGAACTAGGATCTCGGTTAAAGGCAGGCCTTTCTCATAGCCCAGTTTCATTTGAGCACCAATAAATAGCCAACGGCTGGATTTGGCCCAACTCTTCTAAAGTAGAATGGCCCCTTATACTTCTGCACAGCTTTATCATAAACTTCTAGAACATCATCTCCAATCCCAGCGATTCCGCTTTGGCAGAGCGCAACAACCTTACCCATGTGCTCTTTTTCCAACAATTCCCTATTCTTTTGGTAGACTTCCTCCCCAATCTCCGCTAAACTCGCGGTTTGAACCATATGCATCACTATGAGATTATGCCCTCTCTCCTTAAATCTCTAACACCTCTCCCAGATCGCGATATGACCTATACGAGGCAAGTAAACTCTTCAGACTCAGCCAAAATAAACTGGGGTGCGCTCAAGCCTGTCTTAGGGTTCTCTTCAGAATCACTGCAGAGCCAGCGAGCACTATTGCGGCTAAGATCACTATTAGCGCGTACACAACCGTGTAATCCGTTCTCCAATACGCAACTACGGTTCTGGGGCTGTTCATCAAAATCGATGCTACAGGCGTGGTAGCTGCAACATCTCCGCTCCAACGTTCGAACACATATCCAATACCTAGAACGCCTCGCAAACCACTTGCGGAAGTCCTAGGAACTACGGAGAACGTAGCTATGGAACCTCTGTCGTACCAGCCTTCTCCCTCCGCATTGTTGTGTTCAGAGACTACTTGAAGATAGAATTGCTCTTTGTAGTTGACTGTGTAGGACAGCGACTTGTTAACAACAATGAGTCTCAGCACACTTGTGTAACCGTCATTCCACTGGTCTAGAACTCGTCTGGAACCACTCCCAACAGTGACTTCGCGATCCACCTCAACATAATGAAAGGTGCCTCTGACCCATTTCAATGTGATCGGAAGATCCGTATACGCATAACTCCGCCCATCAACCTTAATGCTTATTG
>CAZAQQ010000049.1:0-9249 GCA_964487485.1 uncultured Candidatus Bathyarchaeia archaeon
GTTAGGAAGCATCTGAGCCAACTAGTAGGCGCCACGCTAGTTGCCAGACACAAGAAAGGCTTCTGTTAGAAGAATAGAATTCTGTGATTATGCTGTCTTACCTGTTTTTCTCCGCTTCCAGTTTTTCTTTGACTTCGGCTCTTCTTATCTTAGGTATTACATCCTTTTCCATCCAATCTGAAATCGAGTCATAGATCTTTTGGTAGTATTTCTTCGTGGAATGCCTTATCAAGCCGTATGTTTCCATTCTCCGTAGATACTGCCACTTCATACTTCTCGAAATTCTATCTCCCAGCAGCCTATCGATGTCTACTTTTCTGAAAACTCGTGGAAGACGAGCGAATACCCCGATAATCTCACGGGGGAAAGTTGCTAACACATTTTTTGACAGCTTGCGCTTTCCCCTCGACCTTGAGACTTGGGGCTCATCACTTTTCATGTCTTTCGCGTTCCAGCTAGAATAGCCGGTAGTTCCCAGCGACAAATGAGAGCAGACCTAGGATCATCCAGAGGATAATCTTGCTCTTTTCTTTCTCAGCGTTAGGCGCTGAAGGGTTCTTTAAGATCAAGATGGAAGATGATGCAAACCCGACGTCTGTCGCCATGATGAAGGGGAGGTACAGGGCTGAAACCATGCCCAGCACTAGAGGAGCCCAACTTACCAAGACAGATGCTGCAAAGAAAACTGAGGCAACTAGGGCTGCTGTGCTAGGCCCGTAGGAAACAGCTATAGTCCTAATCTTTCTCGCTGAATCGCCCTTTTGATCTGCTATTCCCTTGATTATCTCTCTGCCTAAATTTGATAGAATAGCTAAAATCGTGAATATGTAGAGGATTGGCTTCATCGTTTCTACTGCAAAGCCTCCGAATATGAATGGAAACGAGATGCAAGTGCTCACTATAACATTCCCGAAGAAACCTGTCCTCTTACCAATTGTGTTATAATACATCAACAAAATCAAGGCTATACACGCTATGAGAAAGCAGTGGACGTTTATGAAGACTGATGCGATTAACCCTGTGAGGGAGAGGAGAACAGCGTAGGCTAGTGCCTCCCCGGGGGAGATTGCGCCGGAGGGCAGCGGTTTCTCAGGGCTGTTGATCAAGTCAACCTCGACATCATAGTAGTCATTTATCACCATAGCAGCAGCGGTCAATGTGAACGCAACGATGAACCCGAGGAGGGAGGGTGAAAGCATGAAAAAGCCTAGGGCTATCCATTCTCCTATGAGAACTGCGAAACCAGACATAAGACAGTTCAAAGGCCTCGCAATGCGAATAAGCGCTAAAACTTTCTTCTGGAGGCTAATGGAAGTCAAGTCGGTTGTGGTTGGCAAATGACTTAGCACCGCATCTCTTCTTTTTGAGGCCAGATTGATTTTCTAAGTTGTTTGATTTATATACGACTATGAGAAATAGGCATTTTCGTCTCACTTAGGTCTTGACCAACATTGTACTGGTACGCTAGAGGAACGAGATTTGGAGCTTTATGACATTATCGTGGTAGGAGCTGGTCCGGCGGGTTTAGTGGCAGCGAAGGAAGCTGCTGAGGCCAATGCCCACGTACTTTTGATCGAAAAAAACGAACAGTTTGGAAAGAAAGCATGCGGCGAGGGTGTTTCGAAAGCAACTATTGCCGCGGCCGGCTTATCGCCGGATCATAGCTTCATCTCGAATCAGATATCCAGCGCTTTTGTTTACCCACCAGACGAAAAGAAGAGAGTGGAAATAAGGTCGAAGGAACCCGACGGAGTTCAAGGCTACATAATAGAAAAGTCTGTCTTTCTGCGAACCTTGGCTGAGAAAGCAGAATCTAAGGGCGTAGAAATCCAAACGGCTACAAAAGTAATAGATCTATCGAGGGATAGCGAGTATGTTAAGGTCGCTGTAGAAAAAAAAGGAACCGTTGCTGAGTTTCGTTCGAAAATGGTGATTGGGTGCGATGGGTTAGGATCTGTTGTAGGCAAAAAATTTTTCAAACGGCGGAACGTTGAACTTATCCCATGTATCCAATATAAACTCGATGATTGTAATCTGGAAAATGAGCATGCCACGGAGTTCTACCTAGGACGAGTGGCGCCACTAGGTTACGCATGGGTTTTCCCTAAGAAAGGCGGACTGGCTAACGTTGGGATCGGCGCTAGGGGGGTGCCTGTTAAAGTCTATCTCGACAAATTCATTCAGGCGCATCCCGAGAAGTTTGGCAACTCCAGAATCCTCAAAGTTGAAGCCGCTCCAGTTCCAATCAGTGGCCAAGTAGAAGAAATAGTTGCAGACAACGCAATGATATGTGGAGACGCAGCTGGCCAAGTGATTCCGTTCACTGGAGGAGGGATCCATTCTTCTATAGCCGCAGGCAAAATAGCAGGTGAGGTTGCAGCTAAGGCTGTGCAGGAAAAGAATGTAAGTAAGGCAAAGCTGGCAGAGTATCCAAATCGATATGAAACCTACTGGGTAAAAAGAATCAGGAATAGCCTAAAAGCCCTAAGAGCCATTGAGAAATTGTCGGATGAAGAGCTGAATCAATTGGCAGACATCCTATCTGGAGAAGATGTTGTGGACTTAGCCAGCGGCCTCAACACTGAGCGCGTCGCCAAAATCCTCTTAAAACATCCCTTGTTTGCAATCAAAATTGCCAAGGTTCTTTTGGGCTAGAAAAAGAGGATAGGTGACACGTTATGCGACGGCGCGTAGCCAAGATTTATTTACAACATTCTCCGCATTGACGCGGCTGGTTTGACTGTTGGACTTACTTTCTTTGGGGCAAAAAATCATATGAGTGTGTTAGATCGCACGCAAATAAGGCGGACGGCAACCTATTACAACATCACCCGTAGAATAGTATTTCCGTCTATGAAGAAAATCGTTCTAATGATTCTAATAGCAAACCCAGTGGGATGCGCCTCCACATTCTTGCTGAATAAATTCACTCTGGAAAACCTATTCTACGGCATTGCGTTCGGCCTCTGTGCACTTGCTCTTCCTTCAATACTGGCAGATCTTCTTGCCCGGGCCCTACTAAGGGATGACCCACTATTCTATTTGCGAAGATGCTTTGCCCTTTCCCTTTTTTCATGCTTAGTATGGATATCCTTTCTGTTGATCGGCGGTTGTTGGTCTTTATTATCCTCCAATTTTGTTTTTCCAGACTATGGATTCTACATCGGCCTCTTCGTTGTTTTCTTTTTTCGCTTCCTCGCTATTTTCTCCATGTCATCAAAAAATAATGCTCAACGCTTTATCTTCTCCAATCTTCAACCAGCACTATGCCTAATGGGAGCTGTCAGCCTTTTCCACCTACCGATAGTTCCCAGCATATTCGCTTTCACATTTAGCGAATTAGTCACGCTTCCTATAGTCTTGCTGTTGTTATCTCATGTTGAGCGCCAAGGGTTGACGAAACTTGGGATGTCACCGCTAGGCATCTTCAAGGCCTTTTTGGTAGACTGGCTAGACTGGAAAAATGAGTTGATTGAAAGCTATCTGGAGAAACTTGGCCACTTTCAGCCAATTACAACCACACTTATCAGCTTTAGAAAGAAAAGCGACAAATCGTTGAAGGGAGTAATGGTGGTTTCCAACTTTCATCCTGGGCCACTTCTCAATATTGGAAGCAGCATCTTGCCGCAAATGATACAGAAGACAATGGAAGACAAAACGGGCGCTGTCGTTTCGGTTCCGCATGGAGTATCGGGCCATGAACTAAATCTAGTTTCACAAAGGCAGAATGAAATGGTGATTGAAAAGTTAATGACGCTTCTTGGTTCTTCAGTTTTCTCAGGCTACGCCAGTCGCCTCATTCAATCCCAAGTAGGATCTGCTACTGCTAGTTGCCAAGTGTTTGGCAATTTGGCATTGCTTACTCTAACGCTCTCTCCCGCGAATATGGATGACATTCCATTCCATATGGGCCCATTGATAGTTGCTGAAGGGAAAGCCTATTTCGAAAATGTTAGCATAGTAGACGCTCATAATTGTATTAGTGACGTGACGGTTCTTGGCGATCCGGAACTAAGGGACTTGGCAGGTTCTGCTAAGGCGGCTCTAAGTATTGCTGCAAAAGAGCCTAAGTCAACTTTCAAGGTGGGAGTGGCGAAGGTTGACTTGGGGGATTTTACATTAGGTCAAGGGATAGGGCCTGGCGGCTTAGTCGTTCTCTTGGTTGAAACGCAGTCTCAGCTTGCAGCTTACATCACCATTGATGGAAATAATATGGTGACGGGTTTGCGGGAGAGAGTATTGAAGATGCTTGATGAAGTTGGAATCGATTTGGGAGAAATTATGACAACGGACACTCACCTAGTGAATGGGTTGGTGGCGGCGAAACTTGGGTACCACCCTGTTGGAGAAGCTGTTGACCAAGCGAAGCTGATCAACTACGTCAAGTCTGCTATCCTTCAAGCGAAAAGCAATTTAGAGGAAGTTGAGGTTTCTTGGTCCTCTAGTGAAGTAGAAGTGAAAACACTTGGGCCTGGTCCTCTCCACAATATAGTTGATTTTCTGCGGCAAGCCGCAAAGCTCGTAGTTGCTTCAATAGCCTTAATCGTAGCTGCACCCATAGTGCTACTCCTAGTCGCGCTCGGTTGAGGCGATAGACACGTCTTCAAGATTTCACTATATGCAACTTCCAAGAGAAGTTATCGTGGGAAGCCAAGTTATCGATCAAATTGGGAATAGCTGCAAACGTCTAGGCTTTCGCAGATCAGCTTTTGTGATTACAGGCCCAGTAGCCTATGAGGTAGCTGCCAAGAACGTTATGAAAGCCCTTGCTGAAGAAGGTTTCCATGTTAAACATTTGATCGTCCATGAACCTTCGACGGAGTATGTAAGCAAGGCTGAAAAAGCAATACAGGAAGTGAAACCGGAATTTGTTCTAGGTGTCGGCGGTGGAAAAGACATAGACATCGCCAAATTGACTTCGTCCACTAACGCATTACCTTTCGTTAGTGTCCCAACAGCTGCTTCCCATGACGGCATAGCAAGCCCATACGCTTCCATCAGAGGCTTTGACAAGCCGTATTCGAGCAAGGCCCAAGCTCCTCTGGCAATCATTGCAGATATCGGAATAATCGCCAAATCTCCCTACAGGCTCTTGGCAAGCGGCTGCGGCGACATAATTTCGAAATACACCGCGGTTAGAGACTGGAAATTGGCTCATAAAATGAAGAACGAATATTATGGTGATTATGCTGCGAATCTCGCCTTGATGAGTGCGAGACTAGTTATTAGAAACGCTTCTACTATCCGGAACCACAGTGAAGAGGGTATTAGAACTGTTGTGGAGGCTTTGGTTAGCTGCGGGGTCGCCATGAGTATTGCTGGAAGCAGTAGACCATGCAGCGGGGCTGAACACCTTTTTCACCATGCCTTAAACATGGTGGCTCCGAAACCAGCCTTACATGGAGAGCAATGCGGCGTTGGAACAGTAATGTTCGCACATCTTCACGGAGCTAACTGGAAACTAATTAAATCAATGCTTCAGAAAATTGGAGCTCCAACCACAGCTAACGAACTTAAGATAGAGCCTAAATACATAGTAGAAGCCTTAACGATCGCTCATAAGATCAGGCCAGATCGATATACCATTCTAGGAGAGACTGGCCTGACGAGGGAGGCAGCCGAAAGGCTAGCAAAGGTTACTGAGGTAATAGATTGACTGAACGGAAAGGCAATAGGCGCTACGCCGATAACTAAGATATGGATAGCCATGCCGAAGACCTTTTCCACATGCCTTGTAGTTAATCCAAAGCGACTCGAGGTAACTGGACATGGACTTCATTGAAGAGATTAAACCGCTCATAAGAAAGCATGCACTCTTGAATGCTGTGAGACATAATGGGAGCGCGAACAAAGCAGCAGTCATCGGGAAAGTCTTGGCGGAAAGACCTGAACTAAAAGCATTTGTGAAGGACATTGAAAAGACGGTTGCCTCCCTAGTCGATGAAATAAACCTCCTGACGCTAAGCGACCAAAGGAAGATTGTGGAAGAAAATTGGCCGGAACTACTCTTAGAGGCGAAGGCTAGAGAGGAAAAGGCCTTACCGCCTCTTGCTAATGTTGACAAATATCCTCAGATCATTACTAGATATGCTCCCAACCCAGACTGCGTTCTACATCTAGGTAACGTAAGAGCCATTGTCCTCAGCCACGATTATGCTCGAATGTATCGTGGAAGGTTCTACCTGAGATTTGAAGACACGGACCCTCGTCTGAAGAAACCTGTTCTCGATTTCTACGACTCCATAAGAGAAGATCTAGTCTGGCTTGGCTGTAAGTGGGACAAAGAATTCATCCAAAGCGACAGGCTTCCGATTTACTACGAATACGTGGAAAAGTTGCTTGGAGTGGGCGGAGCCTACGTTTGCACATGTTCGAAAGAAGCTTTCAGCAAACTGCTGTTGTCTAAGCAACCTTGCCCCTGCCGGAACTTGACCTTACCTGAGCAACTAGATAGATGGGGGAAAATGCTGAGCGGGTTCTATCGGCAAGGCGAGGCGATAGTTAGAGTGAAAACCGACTTAACTCACCCAAACCCAGCTGTAAGGGATTGGCCTGCGCTCAGAATCATTGACTCAGAGAAATATCCCCATCCAAGGGTTAGCAGGAAATATCACTTATGGCCCCTTTACAATCTGGCATGCGGCCTAGACGACCACTTAATGGGCATAACCCACATCATCCGAGGAAAAGAGCACATTACCAACGAGGTTAGGCAAAGGTACATGTACAAACATCTCGGCTGGGAATTCCCTGAGACCATACATTACGGAAGGCTCAAGGTAGTGGGAGCTGACCTGAGCAAGTCGAAGATTATGAGAGCGTTCGATGAGGGCGTAGTGAAGAATTTTGGAGACCCCAGACTTGCAACCTTAATGGCGATAAGAAAAAGGGGCCTAAGCCCCGATGGATTGAGAAAAATAGTTTCAGAAGTTGGAACAAAGCCTGCAGACATCACCCTGAGCTGGGAAAACATATACGCCTTGAACAGAAAGATCGTGGATGCCATTGCAAACAGATACTTTTTCGTTCAAAATCCAATTCTCTTGCAAGTCAGCGGCTTGCAAAAGGTCTTCACTTCAACCCCATTGCTTCATCCCGACTATCCCGAAAGAGGCTGCAGACAACTTGAGGTCAAACCAACCGAAGGCCTAGCAAAACTGCGGATCTCGCAATCTGACATGAACCTTTTCGAGAAAGGAAAAGTAGTTCGACTAATGGAACTTTTTAACGTCAAAATCGAAGATGTCAAACCAAACCGCATAAAGGCTGAGTTCCAGAGCGAAACCTACCTTGACGCAAAAAAGCTGAACGCGCCGTTAATCCACTGGCTTCCAGAAAAAGAGAACATTAGAGTAAGTGTGGTCATGCCTAAGGCTGAGCTAGCTGAGGGTCTAGGCGAAACTGGTTTCGCCAACGAAAACGTGAATAACATCATTCAAATGGAGCGGTTTGGTTTCGGGAGAGTTGATGAAAAAAATAATCAACACATCTTGGTTTACTACGCTCACAAATAGGAACAGCAAATGGAACACAGGACTCGAAAAGTTTCTTTCGGCAAGTGTTGATTGCCTACTCAACTGATCTTTGACCTTTTTTCCGTCGGATCTATGGCGAAACATTCTTAAAATACGTCAGAAGCATGAGAGTAGGCAAAATAGGCGTATGCGGGTGAGGCGAATGCCCAAACAAATGTATGTGAAGTTTAGTGTACCAAAGGAGCTCGCCGACAAAGCCTATCAGGTTTTGCAGGTAGCTAAGGATACAGGAAAGATTAGGAAAGGAACCAATGAGACTACGAAAGCGGTTGAGCGGGGCTTGGCGAAACTCGTCTTAATAGCAGAGGATGTTGAGCCCCCTCAAATTGTTGCTCATCTACCAATTTTATGCGAAGAAAGAGGAGCTCCCTACATTTACGTGCCAAGCAAATTGGAGTTAGGAAAATCAGCGGGAATAGATGTTGGGTCTGCTTCAATATGTATTGTGGAAGCAGGCGAAGCTGCCAAGGCCCTAAAAGAAGTTACCGATGCTCTGGAAGCCCTTAAGAAAGCTGGTGCACCAAAGAAATGAGCAGTTCAAAGGTTGAAGAAGCCCTAACTCCAGCTGAGGTTACACAAATAATTGGAAGGACAGGCGTCACTGGCGAGGTTATCCAAGTCAGGGTTAGAATTCTGGAAGGGAAAGATAGAGGCCGGATTCTCACGAGGAACGTGAAAGGCCCCATTAGACTTGGAGACTTTCTCATGCTTAGGGAAACAGAAAGGGAAGCTAAGAAGATAAAGTAAACTACGGGATCTAAAGGATGCCTAAGGCATACAAATGCTCTTTCTGCGGGAAAGATTTCCCTCCAGCAACAGGGTCACTCCACGTCAAGAATGACGGCACAGTATTCTATTTCTGCTCAAGCAAATGCCGCAAGAGTGTGTTATCGCTTAAGAGAGATTCTAGGAGGCTGAAGTGGACAAAGTACTATAGGAAGAAAGAGAGAGGGCGGTAGAAGTTGAGTGAAAGAACTTTTGTTTTTCTCAAACCGGAAACCATTATGAGAGGCCTCATAGGCGAGGTTTTGTCCCGTATAGAGAAAAAGGGTTTCAACATAGCCGCGATGAAACTAATCCAAATGAGCGAAAGACAGGCGGAACAGCTGTATGAAATCCACCGGGGAAAACCTTTCTACGCTTCGCTCATTGAGCACGTGAGATCTGGACCAGTAGTGGCGATGGTTGTAGAAGGCCCTACCGTAGTGAAGGCGATTAGGAAGCTGATTGGAACCACAAACCCCGTTGAAGCCGAAGCTGGGAGTGTTAGAGGAACATACGGCCTAGTTACGACGTGCAATGTCATACACGCAGCAGATAGCTCTCAAAATGCTGAGCGAGAAATCGCCATTTTCTTCAAGCCAGATGAAATCATTCCTTACGAGAAACCCACAGAGAAAAAATATTCTTTAGGCTAGAGCGTGAGATTACCTTTCTTACGGTTTCCTCTCGCTTTAATCACTCCTCAAGGGTCAACTTTCGCGAAAACGCTGAAGTCATGAAGTTTCTGGCTGCGCGAGAAGCTTCACATTGATCAGATAGAAGTAGTTAAATCCTTCGGGCGCATTCAATCGTCTTGGTTCTGAGTTTTCAACCACGGATTGTGAAGGGGGGTTGGGAATGCCTTTAAGACAGCCCATTGTGGTCGTGCTTGGTCACGTTGACTCTGGCAAGACTGCGCTTTTGGATAAGATAAGGGGAACGGCTGTTCAGC
>CAZAQQ010000050.1:0-9227 GCA_964487485.1 uncultured Candidatus Bathyarchaeia archaeon
CGAATCCCCCATTACATTTCGAAAGCATAGATGCATAACTTTGCCATATCTAAGGTTGTTGGGCTGAGTTCCCTCGGAATCATATAACAATTGTTGTTTAGCTGCATTATAAAGTCACAGTCACGTCAAGCTGTCAGTTCCGGTAAACCAAGTGTTCCAGAAGAGGCTCGTTAACCTTTCTAGATCGAGTGCGCTGTTAATACTGCCCTTTTATACTCAACTTGAGCTTTTCTTGAAACGATTAAAAACTGGGCTGTGTGAGGGAATAGGTAAAGACCCTGCTGGATCATTTCTGGACAAGTCCTTTGATGCTTCCCAACCTCTGAATATGAAGTTGATGCGCCTTGCAAAAAAAGACTTTTGAGTTCTTGGAGCATGTTGCTGATGCCTACGTGGCCGCCTATGGCGAAACTTTGGAAGAGGCTTTTGAGAACGCTGCTTTGGCAATGTTCGAAGTCATGACGGATACGGGAACCATTGACCCAGAGATCGAAGACTACTTGGAAGTGAAAGGAGAAGATGAATTCGCCCTCCTGTATAATTGGCTTGAGCAACTCCTCCTAAAATTCGAAACAGTGAACATGCTCTACTCGAAATTCAAGATCCTCAGAATTGATAAGAAGCCTAGTGAATTCAGCCTTGAAGCGAGAATTTACGGCGAGGCATTTAACCCTGAGAAGCATCCGCCAAAAGTGGCAGTGAAAGCCGTAACTTATCATCAAATGGAGATAAAGCAAACAGGCGAGGGGTACACTTTAAGGTATATCCTAGATCTCTAGGATAGTCTTTTTCCAGCGTCAAATGTTTTGTAATTTATGCTGGATCGATACGTTTGCCTCAGCCTAATTTGGTTGTCAGCCAATTGTTAGTGATGCCGCATAATTTTGGCGAGATCAACTAAATGCACATTGAACGTTGCATCCCGCATACGATACTTAAATCCAACTATGTTGAATACTATCTTCCACTCTAATTAGCGAGGTTCAAGGAAATGGCGGAGGAAGAGAGGTTTCGAGGGGCTTCAGAGCGTGTTCCGTTGAAACGCATTGACCGACATGTTTGGCAAGTACCTCAGTCCTACAAGGTTGGAATGCGTGTCCCCGGCATAATATACTCTGACGAGAGCCTACTTGAAAAGATGAAGTCAGACTTAACAATTGAACAATGTGCTAATGTGGCTCACCTTCCGGGAATATACAAATGGTCAGTAACGCTTCCAGACGGCCACGAAGGCTATGGATTTCCAATAGGAGGAGTAGCAGCCACAGACTTCGATGAAGGCGTCATAAGCCCCGGCGGCGTTGGCTACGATATCAATTGTGGGGTTCGCTTGCTTAGGACAAATCTTAGGGAAGAAGATTTGAGGCCTAGCATGGCGAAACTGCTTGATGTGCTATTTGACCATGTTCCTTCGGGGCTTGGCAGTAAGGGTAGAATTCGCGTTAGCCAAATAGAACTGGAGAAGGTGGTTTCTGAAGGAGTTGAGTGGGCTGTCAAAAGAGGATATGGGTGGTCAGAAGACGCTGAACTATGTGAAGAAAAAGGATGCATGGGAGCTGCTGACCCATCCAAGGTTTCTTCGACTGCTAAGGGACGGGGTATGCCCCAGCTTGGAAGCCTTGGCAGCGGTAACCATTTTCTTGAAATTGAAAAGGTAGACAAGATTTTCGATCAAGAGGCTGCCAAGCGCTTTGGAGTTGAGAATGTTGGCCAAATACTGGTTTTGATTCACACTGGAAGTAGAGGCTTCGGCCATCAGGTTTGCAGCGATTATCTACGAGTTATGGAGAGAGCGATTCATAAGTACAATATTAAGCTGCCAGATCGCGAACTTGCCTGCGCACCAGCGAAAAGTTCAGAAGCCGAAGAATACTTTGCAGCTATGTCAGCTGCATGCAATTTTGCTTGGGCAAATAGGCAGATGATTACCCATTGGACTCGTGAAGCTTTTGAGAAAATGCTGGGAAGATCTGCCGACAGCTTGGAAATGCACTTGGTATATGATGTGGCTCACAACATCGCCAAGATTGAGGAACATAAAGTTGATGGAGCTTCGCGCAAAGTCTTCGTTCACAGAAAAGGCGCCACTAGGGCTTTCCCACCCGGCCACAGAGACCTGCCCGCGCAATACCGTGAGGCTGGCCAACCTGTTTTGCTACCAGGCGCCATGTCAACAGCTAGCTACATCTTGGTAGGTCAACAAAAAGCTATGGAACTGTCCTTTGGATCCACTGCTCACGGCGCAGGCAGATACATGAGCAGGGCTGCAGCAAAGAAACGATTTTGGGGCAGCGATGTAAAAAAGAGAATGGAAGCAGAGGGTATTCTAGTCCGATCGGCATCACTAGCCGTCCTTGCGGAAGAGGCTGGCGGAGCTTATAAGAACATAGATAGAGTTGCTGAAGTGAGCGACGCTGTGGGAATAGCTAGGAGAGTCGTTCGCCTAGTACCTATGGGAGTAACGAAAGGGTGATGTGAAAAACCTTCACCATCTCGCGGGGTTGCAACAGAGAGCTGGAATAGCCCGTAACATGTTCCTGCTTTGAAAGCGCCAAGTCATGGAGTGCCAACAGGTTTCTCGCCTTTTATTTTTTCAATTATTTCAAGCGACTTCTTGACTTCGGAATCTCCCCCTTCTATCAATAACGCCACGCAGCCTTCAGCTCCCCCGATTCCTCCGGAAGCTATTGGAATCGCCGTAGCATTCGCCAGTATTCTCACGGCTTCAATTTCGGTGACGACTTGGCCGAATACAGGTACTAGACTTGCCTTTTGCCCCATAGCATAATCTATTCTTTGCATACCCAAGAGGCGGGAGACATACAGAACAGAGGCAGGTATAAACTTGTCAAGCCCAACAGGGACTACGACGTTTACTCCCCGCGCCATGGCTATGATGAGAAATTTTCCGAGTGTTCCCCCCGTTGCTCCAGCCACCAGTACACCAGCCACGCCGTCAGGTCCGAGAGCATTTGCTCCCTTGAACACAACGTCGTCTCGGCCTAGCTTGTCAAGCACATCATCGAGGCTAAGGTCGGCCTTGACCTCACCTTTCTCGATTACGATTTCCCTAGGCATGCGGGGATTGATCTTAAAGCCTTGGGGATCCACATAGCCCGCCGTGAAAGCAGGTTTGTCGATTGGGCGCCCTAACAATTCCTCAGCAACGAATGCATTGGTTGTGCCTCGAGTAACAATCACCCTGCCCCTTGCGAGAGCGGCCTTGACAGCGTCTAACTGCACGCACGCTTTGGCAATCAACCTCTTCGACTCAGATGAAGTTAGAACTACCTCAGCCTTCACCCAGATACCCCTCTGAAAACCCAGTAACTCCTCAAAGCCCTATATAAAATAGAAAGTCTATGGGAGAGGCCCCGCCTGTTCGCTGTTCCCTAGACAAGCATAATAGTCGCCTGCGAATAGTGAAAAGATATCTTATGGGCGGGCCCCCTGATATATCTTGCATATACACACCCGTACCCAATCTCCTGCAAGGGAAGCTTCATCTTAATCGGCATTACGCGGAACCTCTAGGGCCTAAACCCGGGCGTAAGTTTCTACGGAGTTCTATTCAGATCGTTGAGGAGCGGACAGGTATAGGCAGACGGGAGCTCGTAGTCGACGGAGCTATAGCCCCAGCACGGCACCCCCCAATAGCTTTATAGTATTCCCAACTCAGATGCTACTGGGAAAACGTATGATTCTTGCCTGTGTTCTCATCAGGTCTGAAAAAGGGAAATTCAAGGAAGTTGTAGAAAGAATTAGGCAATTCAAGGAAGCGAAAAATGTTTTTCCAGTTCTGGGCAGGTTCGACGTCGTAGCAGATTTGGAAGTTCCAGATTTCCAAACTTTGGGAAACGTTATCCTCAAGATGGGTAGGTTAGGAGGCGTAGTTTTCACTGAAACCCTCATTGAACTTCAAAGAAAGGGGTGATAATGGTTGAACGCGTGTATCTTGATCAAGGCGGTTCCTCTGAAAACTGATGAAATTCTCGAAGCCGTCAAGAGAATAAAAGAAGTGAAAAGGGCTTACGTGGCCTACGGAAGATACGACCTTGTGGCTTTCATAGAAGTTCAAGACTATAGTCAAATCCGAACAGTGACAGGTGGAATAAATTCTCTGGAAGGCGTGAGAAGCACAGAAACCTTGATAGAAGCATAGATTCCCGCCTCAGCTGGGAGCACCTTCCCAAAAGCGTTTATTGCGATTGTGCTAAGTCCTTCTTCTCAAGTCCACTTAGTTTTTATTTCTTTAAGATGAGGGTCGTCTGAGAAGCATATCGCATTCAGGAGTAGGCTTGTAGCGGCTATTACGCTGTCAGCCATTGAGATTTTATATTTAGATCTTAACTCAGCTGAACTCTTCGCAATTTCAGTGTCTATATTCACTACCCTGAAATCTTTTTCCAACAAGCTAGTTCTTAAAACTGCAGTTTCGCGCCCTTCTTGTTTAAGCGTAAGTTGGTAAACTTCATGGATTACAATGGCTGAAACGTATCTTTCCTTAGTTTTTCTCATTTCGCCTTGCGTTTTTCGGAGAATTTCTTCATCTTTAGAGTAGTAGTGTACTATGAAAAATCTAGTGTCATAAACTGTCCTAGACATCTTCTTCCCTGAGTCTGTCCAAGAGTTTCTTCATTTCTTCTGGGGTTGCATGTTTTGCTCCAGAGCCGGCTAGGTCTATTGTTGATTTTCTTGGCCTAAATAGGATGCCTTCTCCAGTCTCAATAACTTCAAGTCTAGTTCCCTCTTCAATTTTGTGTTTCACGCGAAGTTTAGCAGGGATTGTAGTCTGACCTTTTCTGGTTACTACTACTTCGTTTCTCGTAACTTTTCCCCGTGGTACTCCTAATTCGTAGTAGAGATAAATCTTTCTAGAACAATTACATAAACCTGAAGAATATGCCTGTGTTAGTTTGTCTGAACATGTTATTAATGCTAGGAGCCGAAACGTTTGCCAGAAACAATTCGCGTTTCATCGGGTTCCGCCATACTCCTCAGGCTGATAGGTGGAGTGCTTGGGGCTAAGCCTTCGACAATTTATCTGCTTACCTACTATCCGGGGAAATGCTTAGCTAACTGCGGGTTTTGCCCTCAGGCCCGACTGAGCACAAGTAAGCACGATTTGCTTTCTAGAGTAACTTGGCCAGCTTTTCCACTCAGGAAGGTTGCGGTGAAAGTACGAGAGGCAGAAGAAAGAGGCTTGGCAAAAAGAGTATGCATTCAAACGGTGAACTACCCCTCGATGCTGGAAGATGTTCAAGACATAATTGATAAAGTCAAATCCCAGACATCCATACCAATCTCTGTCTGTTGCCAGCCCATAAGTGAAGATAAGATTAAGTTGCTGGCGGGAAAGGGGATAGACAGGATTGGCATCTCGCTAGATGCCGCGAACAGAGAGCTGTTTGATCGAATAAAGGGAAAGGCTGTCGAAGGACCATACACTTGGGAAACTCAATTCAAAGCATTAAGGAAGGCTGTGGAAATCTTTGGCCCCGGACGAGTAAGTACACATCTCATTGTCGGCTTAGGAGAAAGCGACCGAGACGTTACCTCAATAGTTCAAACGCTGGTTGATATGGGCGTTTATCCAAGTCTATTCGCCTTCACCCCGATTCCTGGAACCATGATGCAAAATCATGTTCAGCCTCAAATCTCACGTTACAGACGAATTCAAATCGGGCATTATTTGATAACCCAGAGAAAAACGCGATGGGAAGACATGAAATTCAAACGTGATGGACAGCTGGACACCCTCGGCGTTTCTCGGGCTGAGTTAAGAAGAATAGTTGAAACCGGGAAGCCCTTCTTGACCTCAGGCTGCCCCGACTGCAACAGACCATTCTACAACGAAAGACCAAGCGGACCCATCTACAATTATCCCAGACCTCTCACAAGCGAGGAAATCGACACAGTAAGAAAACAGGTTGTAGAGGATGGTTCAATTGACGGAAACCCTATTCCCGGGTTCGCCAAATCTCAATGAAACCACATTTCTTACACTTGATGCCCAGTGAGTACTTAGACAACTTTTCGTATGCTTGAGATCCCTGCATGCGCTTCTGTCAGGTTGATCTAGTTTGATGGCTTCTTTTGCAGGTCGTCAAGATTAATTAGGATGAGTTAAACAGAGTGTGCGTTTAGCATCTGCTGAAATAGGCTGAGGTTGATTTGCGTGGCGAAAGATCCCGTTTGCGGCATGTATGTAGATGAGAAAACTGCGACGATAACTAGGGTGATTAGAGGTAGAACGTATTATTTCTGCAGCGAGAGTTGCGCTAGAACTTTTGAAGCTCCTGAGATTGAACTCCGAAACCTAAAAATCATGGTAGCTTTCAGCTTGGCGTTGGGCCTTCCAACATTCATCTTTTCCTTTCTTGAAGTTTTGCCTTCAATCCTTCCTAACAATGTTTGGCTTTTCTTGATGGCTACGCCTGTTCAGTTTATACCTGGCTGGAGATTCTACAGAGGCACTTGGGATGCGATCAAGAGCCGACTAGCTAACATGGATACATTGATTGCTGTTGGCACATCTGCTGCCTGGGTTTATAGTACCGTTGTAACGTTTTTCCCCAGTGTTTTCCCGGAAGGCGGCGTTTATTTCGATACTGCGGCATTGATCATCGGCCTTGTGTTGCTGGGGAAACTTCTTGAGGACATTGCAAAGGGTAAAGCTTCGGAAGCCATCAGAAAGCTAATGGATCTCCAACCTAGAATGGCGCGAGTAATAAGAAATGGACGAGAAAAGGAAGTTCCAGTGGAACTTGTTCAAGAAGGAGATCTTGTAATAGTTAGGCCCGGCGAAAAGATTCCTGTTGATGGCGAAGTTGTGGAAGGCTACTCTTCTGTAGACGAGAAAATGATTACGGGCGAAAGTATACCGGTTGAAAAGAAAGTTGGCGATGTCGTCATCGGCGCTACAATCAACAAGGCTGGGATGCTAAGATTTAAGGCGACGAAGGTTGGAGCTGACACAACTCTTTCTCAAATTGTGAAGCTTGTGGAAGAAGCTCAGATTTCCAAAGCTCCTATCCAAAGGCTAGCCGACACTATCTCAGCATACTTCGTACCCGCAGTAATGGTCATAGCTATCGCTTCCTTCATAGCTTGGTATTCGCTAGGTGCGAAACCATTCACCTTCTCCTTGACCATTTTTATCTCAGTTTTGATAGTTGCATGTCCATGCGCCTTAGGTATAGCGACGCCTACCGCTATCATGGTCGGGACAGGGAAAGGCGCTGAAAACGGGGTTCTAATTAAGAGCAGCGAGTACTTGGAGAAAGCTCACAAGCTAGACACAATTGTATTCGACAAAACCGGCACCTTAACGAAGGGACAGCCAGAAGTCACCGACATCGTCGCTGCGAAAACCTATGAAGAAAAGGACGTATTGAAGTATGCTGCAATAGCTGAAAAAGGATCTGAACACCCACTGGGAGAAGCCATTCTGCGAGAAGCCAGTCGTAAGGGCGTAGAAGTCCCCAACCCAAATTTCTTCGAGGCGGTTCCGGGACAGGGAGTGAGAGCCACATATGCAGGCAAGGATACACTTCTTGGTAACAGGAAACTCATGACTGAAAACAAGATTAGCATAGAGGACTTTGAAGAAAAGATCAGCACGCTGGAGGGAGAGGGCAAAACAGTGATGATAACGGCTGTTGACAAACAAGTAGCCGGAGTTGTTGCCGTAGCCGACACTTTGAAGGAACACTCAATCGAAGCGGTCAAACAGCTTCAGAAAATGGGCATAGAAACAATCATGTTGACAGGCGACAACAGAAGAACAGCTGATGCGATAGCTAAAAAACTTAGAATAAAGAGAGTGCTTTCGGAAGTTCTTCCAGCAGAAAAGGCGGAGGAAATAAAGAAATTGCAACAAGAGGGCAAAATTGTCGGGATGGTTGGGGACGGAATAAACGATGCTCCAGCCCTAGCGCAATCTGACATTGGAATAGCCATCGGCAGCGGAACAGATGTGGCATTGGAGACAGGGGGAATCGTTCTCATCAAAGACGACATAAGAGATGTAGTAGCCTCAATCCAGCTTAGCAGAAATACAGTTGGCAAAATCAAACAGAACCTGTTCTGGGCCTTCTTCTATAACACGGCTCTAATCCCAGTAGCTGCCGGAATTCTATATCCATTCTTCCGAATTCTATTCAACCCAGTCTTCGCCGCTGTAGCAATGGCTTTCAGCTCCGTGACAGTCGTCACAAACTCGCTTTTACTTAGGCGCTTCAAACCCAAGATTGACTAGACTGTTGTATGAACGCAGAAGATGTTGGCTAGATGTTCAATGGACAGATTCGGAAGGCCATTCCTGTAAGTGGAATGGATTGCGCTTCCTGCGTTCTAGCAATTGAAAAGGAACTTAAGAAGCTAAGCGGGGTTCGAGAAGCCAACGTCAACTATTTGCTCAAAAAAGTCTTCGTCACTTACGATCCCCATAAAGTTGAACTACCCTTGATTGAAAA
Source organism: uncultured Candidatus Bathyarchaeia archaeon (assembly GCA_964487485.1). GTDB lineage: Archaea > Thermoproteota > Bathyarchaeia > 40CM-2-53-6 > CAZAQQ01 > CAZAQQ01. The sequence continues at coordinate 8,478 of CAZAQQ010000050.1, forward strand.
GAAAATTGAAGACCTAGGTTACAGAATCTCCTACAAGAAATACGAAAGCTTCATTGACAGAGTCTTAAAGAAAGTTGCTAGAGAAAAGTTGGCCAAGATTGAGTATCTGAGAAGTATTGAAGACCATGAGTTCGACAATCTTGCCCTCAAATCCAGCAAGCCAGTCGCAGTCGTTTTTGCTTCTCCAAATTGTCCTTCCTGCAAAGCGTTGAAGTCTAGGCTAGAAAACATTATGGCGAATTTCGCCGACAAAATGCGTTTCTATGAAATGAACACTGAGAAAACAACTATCTGGAAAGATCGCGCTGTTCTAGGCCTGCCAACACTAATCTACTTCAAGAACGGGAGCGAAGTTGGACGCCAATTCCTCCCGGAAAAAGAAGAAATAGAAAAGAAAATCAAAAATATTCTAAACCTATAGAAGATGGTCAAAAGTAGACTTCTGGGATACCAAATCCGAGGTCGCCATGCTTCAAAATCATTCTCTGGCACCATATGTGTCACGTACACAAGATTCGATAGTTCAAATTACGATGCCCACACCAAGAGACACGTCGTCGTCGCGCACCAATGAAAATCTTAGCCACACGCACAATTCAAAATTTTCCCAGAATCAGGGCATCCTGAAAGTCTATTGCAGCAGTTGAACTTCCCGCACCATAGGATTAACAGCCCCGTTAATCCACTGAACAGAGTAGTCGCCGCGAATAGCTATGCTATCACGCGATAGCCTACCTATCTGATAAGCAC
>CAZAQQ010000051.1:0-9190 GCA_964487485.1 uncultured Candidatus Bathyarchaeia archaeon
CAAAATCTTATAAAGAAAAAGACATGCAGTATTAGTGGAAAATTCTAGAAGGTAGTCAACATGTCTGGGGAGAAAGTCAATAGAAGAACTGCTATCAAGGTTATCGCGGGAACGGTCGTAGGCCTTGCGGTGGGAACAGCAATAGGATGGTACGCGAAGCCGGTACCACCCCCTCCAGTAGCTCCTGTAACTCTCTTTGTCTCCTGCGGTGCCGGGGCTAGACATGAATTTCCTCTAAAAGCTATGGCAGAGGAATATATCAAACGAAATCCACATGTAAGAATTGTTTTGGATCCAGCGCCCTTCGCTGAACAGACAAGAAAACTGCATATCGAGCTTGCAGCTAAAAGTGGTCAGTACGATATTTTCCAGCTTAACTACAAGTTTTTGGGCTCCTACCTTGCAGGCGAACAGGTTGTCAAGATACCGATAGAACCAGCTTATGCGGACGATCTCAAAGCTGATGTGCCAGCTAGTGTGTGGAAGATGTACGTTAGAGGTGATACATGGTGGGGCATCCCCTATGACTGCAACTGTCAGATCCATTACTACAGGAAAGATTTGCTGGATAAGGCTGGGCTGAAGCCAGCAACGACATGGGCAGATGTTTTGAAAATCGCCAAGCAATTCCACAATCCGCCTGAGATGTATGGTTGGGTAGGAACATTAGGCCGCTTCTGGACAACCGATTCTTGGTTAGCACCTTTCTGGACATTTGGAGGCTCTTTCTTCAAGAAACATACGGACCTCTATGGTGACCCGGAGGACGCTACCCCAACTATTAACAGTGAAGCGGGCTACAAAGCAGCAGAGCTAATAGTAGAACTCGCTACCAAATATGGTCCTCCAGTCACATTCCCCTTTGGTGAAGATTCCGTGTACGGTGTTTTCGGAACTACTGGAAAAGTGGTGCAAGCACCCGCACTATGGGGTGGAAACGTACTTACTAACCCGAAACTTTCGAAGTTCGCTGATGTAACCGAAACTGATCTTGTTCCCGCTGATGAGAAACAACCAACTAAAAGAGCATGTGCCATGGGAGGCTTTGGATTAGGCATAGCTGCTCCAGGGAAGAATGTTGGTGAGGCATACAAGTTCATCAAGTTCGTCACGGCAAAAGAGAATCATAGGTTGGTTGTAAGCAGTACCGGACAGCCTGGTAGGACTTCCGCCCTAACCGATCCGGAGAACATTAAGGTAGCGAAGTACTTCAAGGGTCTAAGCGGGAATCTGCCCTTCGCAATAGTACGACCGGCAATTCCGGAATATTCTGAGATACAGGACATCATAGGTGTGGAAATCGACAAGGCTATCACTGGCGAGCAGCCAGCAAAGACGGCAATCGACATCGCTAACAAGAAGATATACGATCTATTCGTGAAGACAGGCCGTATCAAGTAGTTTCCCATCCATTTCCCCTTTTTTTACACCTTCTTTCTTGGGCTGAGGATTGACTGGAAAATCCAGCAAGTTTAAGTTGAGTTTAAGTCCAACTTTTGTTTTTATTTCGCCCACAATCATCCTGCTATTATTCCTCGGAGCGTTCCCACTCGCTCTCTCCTTTTTCTACAGTGTGAATTGGTATAATCCCTTAATAACTGGTGATAAACTCCGGTTCGTCGGTTTTGATAATTACACTTCACTCCTACTTTCTCCAGAGTTCTGGAGTGCAATCCAAGTTACACTACTGTTTGCGACGCTCGCCGTATCTATTGAATTTCTCCTCGGTTTGGGGTTAGCTTTACTTCTTTTTGACATAGGTGAGTTTAGAGGGATTGGAGTAGTGAGAACTCTGGTTACAACTCCTTTGCTCATGCCGCCATTAATCGTAGGACTTATGTTCAGATACATGTTTCAGTACGACTATGGTTTGTTTAACCAAATTCTTGCAGCTCTAGGGTTGCAGCAAGTCGATTGGCTGGGTTTTGGGTTGACTTCTTTTATCTCTTGGCTTATAACTGATGTTTGGCATTGGTTTCCATTCATGTTTCTGGTGCTATTGGCTGGATTGTATACAGTCCCCACTGAACAAATCGAGGCCGCTAGTGTGGAAGGGGCTTCACGGTGGCAACTATTCCGCCACATAATTGTCCCTTGGATGAAACCCGTGTCTCTTGTAGTGCTTGTGATTAGAACTATAGATGTGATTAAGGAGGTTGACAAAGTGTATATTCTTACGTTTGGGGGACCTGGTTCAGCTACCACATCTGTCGCATTCGGAGCTTTTCTCACCGCTTTCGAGTTCTGGCATGTTGGATTAGGAGCAGCATACTCCTACTTGATACTGCTTATGATTAACATCCTTTTCCTTGTTCTCCTCAAATTCATCAAGAGGTGAAAATTTGGAACGATCAAGAATTCGAAGCAGGAAGCTCATTAGAAAAATGCTGCCTTCAGCCATCGTGCTTTCAAGCCTACTACTGATGCTGACACCAGTCGCATGGATAGCTCTCACATCATTCAAGACTCGTATAGAAATCTTCACTCCGGGAGCCGTACTACCAGGAACCCCCTCTCTTGACAATTACATCTCTGCTTTCTACGAATTTGGCTTTGGTTACAAGCTTGTTAACAGCATAATCATATGCTCATTCACAACTCTTTTTTCCCTCATCTTAGGGATACCCGCAGCATATGCACTATCGAGACATCAGTTCCGCGGAAGAACCTTCTTAGCAACATGGATACTTTCTCAGCGCATGTTGCCTGCCGTAGCTACAGCAATCCCACTATTCATCATGTTCAGTCGACTGAGAATTATAGATACACATATTGGCATGATACTTGCGTATATGAGCTTCTCACTTCCATTTGCCATTTGGCTACTAAGAGGCTACTTCATAGATATGCCGAGGGAGATTGATGAAGCAGCTTTAGTTGATGGCTGCAATGAGTACCAAATGCTCTCCAAGATTTTCCTTCCAATGGCAGGCCCCGGCATAGCGGTAACCGCCATATTTATTTTCCTAATGAGTTGGAATGATTTTTTCTTAGCCCTAGTGCTCACCCGAATCAACGCTGTCACAGTCCCTGTTGGAATGGCGGCTTTCATGCAGGAATACAAAATTGCGTGGGGCGAAGCCGCATCCACTTTGGTCGTAGTGCTAATCCCCCTCCTGATATGGATACAAGTTGTACAGAAACATCTTGTTAGAGGACTAACAATGGGTGCAGTTAAAGGCTAGATCTCATAGGCAAGGAGGAAGCTTGAAACACAAAGTCTTAGTTACCTCAAAGTCATTTGCAAAAATGTCCCCGGCACCGATCAAAATTTTAAAGTCAAATGAATGCGAAATAATACGAAACCCTTATGGCCGCTTACTTGACGATACTACGCTTTCGAGCCTAATTCAAGGATGCGATGCACTTATCGTGGGCGATGACGAAGTTGACAAAGAAACTTTCAGCAAAGCTGATAAACTAAAGGTGATCGCCAAGCATGGTGTGGGCATCGACAACATTAATGTTAAGCTTGCCTTAGAAAAAGGCATCGTAGTCACTAGAGCCCTTGGCTCCACTACAGAATCCGTCGCAGACCTAACCTTCGCTCTTATGTTAGCACTGGCTAGAAAAATTGTGGAAGCCGTAAATTCTACCAAGCAGGGAATGTGGGAGTCAGTGAAGTACATTGGAGTCGAAATCCACGGCAGAAACTTGGGCATCATTGGTTTAGGGGCCATCGGAAAAGCTGTAGCTAAGCGAGCTAGGGGCTTCAATATGGAGATCCTGTACTACGATATTTTCAGAGACTGCGACTATGAGGAGAAGTTTAGAGTCAAATTCGTGAATCTTGATGAGCTCTTGAGGAGTTCCGATATAGTGACGATTCATGTACCATTAACCGACGCCACGACGCATCTGATAGGTGAAAAAGAATTGAAGATGATGAAGAACAAAGCATTTCTCATAAATACATCAAGGGGCAAAGTGGTTGATGAAGACGCCCTTTATAGAGCTCTCAAAAATGGCAGCATCGCTGGGGCTGCTCTCGATGTCTATTCGCAGGAGCCGCCAAGGCCCGATTTTCATTTACTGAAATTGAGCAACGTGGTTTCTACGCCCCACATAGGAGGTTACAGCGAAGAAGCCAATATCGCAATGGGCACCATAGCAGCTGAAGAAGTTGTCAGGGTGTTAAAGGGAGAAAAGCCAAAATATGCTTTGACCAAACCTCAATAACTCTGAAATACCTATTGAATATTATTCGCTAACAAGAATCCGACCGCAGTCACGAAGAGGGTGGTTGAAATGAAAACGAATATTAAAGGTGTCATAACTGCCTCTATCACACCCTTCACTGAAGATGGTGAACTCTATGAGCAAGCTCTTGCCGAGCATATTGACTTCCTGATAAAGGGGGGTGTCGAGGGGCTCTTTGTTTGCGGAACCTATGGACAAGGCCCCTTGATGTCTATTGAGCAACGTAAGAAAGCTGTTAGAATAATTGTGGAAGCCAGTGACAGAAGAGTTCCAGTTGTTGCCCATGTGGGTGCGGCAAGCACAGAGGATGCAGTAGAGTTATGCAAACACGCAACTGACATTGGGGCTGAGGCTGTGGCAGCTGCACCGCCTTGGTACTACAGCCATGATGAACGCGCAGTCATAGCCCACTATGAAGCCATCGCTTCAGCTACAAGTCTCCCTGTATTCGTGTATAATAATCCCTTTCGAACCGGAATTTCAATCACGCCAGAAATCCTTGCCAAATTGGCGGAGATAGACAATCTTCTCGGCGTTAAAGACAGCGGCGAAAGTCTCCCTCAATTCTGTCGAAATATGCGACTTGTAAAGAAGCAAGACTTCGTGCATATATTTGGCAGCGACGACCAATCGTTGGCTGGGCTGCTTATGGGAGCAGCGGGGATCATAGTGGTTTTGACTAACGCTTTTCCCCAGTTTCATGTGGGGTTGTACAGAGCTTTCTTGAATGGAGACTATCTGAAAGCACGTGAACTTCAACAACAGGCTATTGCTATACGAGATGTACTAAGAAAAGGACCCTACATCTCAATAGTTCACGAAGTCATTAACATGCTTGGACGAAAGGGCGGATTTGCGAAAAGACCTTTAAGACGACCTACCGACAACGAAAAGAAAACAGTGAAAGAAGGTCTCAAATCATTTGGTCTGATTTAGCCTTGAGTTAGCCTTGAACATTGACCTAGTGGAACGGTAATTGAGATTTTTCCACCGCTTTCAATCATTAATGAGCAGTATGGCTATCATTGATTCATAACTCAAATTTTCGTAGAGGTGAAGATAGCTGGCTGAGTATCTTATTGGCATAGACTTGGGTACCACAAGTTGCAGATCAATAATCTACACCCAAGAGGGAAAACCAGTCGCCTCTGCTTACAGAGAGTATGAAGTTCTTGTACCGAGGCCTGGGTGGGCTGAGCAGGACCCGAATGAATGGTGGGAAGCCACTAAATCGACGTTGAGAGAAAGCCTGGAGAGATCCGGTATAGCCGCCGAGAATATTGCCGCGATAGGTCTAACGGGTCAACAGCCATCTACCGTTTTCCTAGACAGGAAGGGCAACACTTTATGCCCAAGCATTTTGTGGATGGACAGACGAACCTCTTCTCAATGCGAGTTCATGAAGAGAGTTGTTGGTGAGGAGAGACTCTACGAGATAACTGGTTTGAGGCCTGACCCCGCTTACTCTGCTTCCAAGATCCTTTGGACAAAAGAGAATATGCCAAAAGTTTATGAGAGCACGTACAAAGTCCTCTTGCCTAAAGACTACCTTGCCTACAAGTTAACAGGCTCAATCTTCCTTGACTTGGCAAGCGCGTGTGCTACACAACTGGTCGACATCCATAAGGGACAGTGGTCAACTGAATTAATTGACTCCTTGAGAATTCGTCGAGAAATACTCCCCGATATATGCTCACCAACTACGGTTCTAGGCGAAGTAAGCCCGGAGATCGCGAGGGAAGTTGGATTAACTAGACAGGTTGCCGTTGTTTCAGGTGCAGGCGACACTACAGTATCTGCCCTTGGCTCCGGAGTAGTAGCCCCTGCCCGAACATGCGTGAACATCGGCACATCATCAGACGTAATGACATCTGTAGAGAAACCAGTTCTTGATAAGAAAATGAGGGTGGGATACTACATTCATGCTGTTCCTAAGAAATTCCTATCTATCATGGGCGCTAATACGTCGGGAGCTTCTTTGCGATGGTTCAGAGATTCCTTCTGTCAAAGGGAGAGAGAAAACGGACAATCCTTAGGGCTTTCCGCCTACAAACTCATGGACTTACAGGCTGAGAGCATTCCTCCCGGTTCTGAAGGATTGGTCTTCCTGCCGTATCTTCTTGGTGAACGAAGCCCCATATTCGATCCCATGGCACGTGGCATGTTTTTTGGAATAACAATGAGACACAACAGAGCTCACTTTGTAAGAAGCATACTAGAAGGAATTGCATACAGCATCAGAGACAGGCTAGAGGTTCTGAAAGAACTCGGCGTGGACACACCAGAACTGATCCTAGCCGGAGGCGGCGCAAGAAGCCCGCTATGGCGGAACATAATTGCCAACGTGACAGGTAAGTCTGTAGCTACACTGATCAACGAAGAAAGCACATGCATAGGTGCAATCATGTTAGCTGGTGTTGGTGTTGGCACGTACAAAGACATAGAAAAAGCAGTCAGAGAAATTTTATCCTTCTCAGGCAGAATCGAGCCTCAGGTCGAGACCCAGAGCATCTATGACAGGCTATTCCCAATCTATAGGAAACTCTATGAAAGTACAAGGGACTTTACTCATATGTTATGAAACATGAACCTGAGTAAACTAGACATCGCATATTTCATTAATGTGCCACAGATGCATGTGCATCATACGCTGCATCTAGCTTCACATTAGATCTGAACCCATCTATTCTCGCTTGCCGAGCGTATTACCGCATCGGCGACTTCCTGAACCTTCAATCCCTCGAAAAAACTTGGGTTGATTGATTGTTTGCTTCTAATACCCTCTATGAATAGTTCGTAGGAGGACGGCACTTTCTGCAGCCTCCCAGGAGTAGCAATTTCCTCAATCTTTTCACTCCCTCTCCTACCAGCCATAAGCAATGTCTTCTGGCGTGGAATTGCCATATCTCCGGAATACTGAGGCATTTGGTAAAGTAAGACTCCTTCTCGACCGTAGATCTCCAATGAGATGTACCTACTGAACAGCGCGCAGCGGCTCAAGTGAATGAGTGCAGGGACATCATGCTCCAGCTCAGCCATGAACATACAGGAATCTTCCAATTCCGTAGGAAGAACCCTCCCAGACTTGGGATCGCGTCTTTCTTTGATTAGTTTCGTCGTTTGTGCACAGACTCTGCGGAAGTCTCCAGCTATCCACCGAACCATGTCGATTATGTGAACGCCCAAGTCGCCTAGCACTCCAAATCCTCCCTCCCCCTCCCTATGCCTCCAATTGAGAGGAAGATCAGGGTCAGCCGCAGATCCCTCTATCCATTTCGCTTCTATGTGGTATAAGGAGCCGAGAAAGCCGGATTCGACAAGCTCCTTCAGATGATAGAGTTTCGGGGAGAAGCGCCAAGAGAAGTTTGTCATATGCCTAAGACCGCTCTCTTGAGCTCTTTCATACATCCGCTTGGCTTGTTTAACATTCATAGCGAGAGGTTTCTCACACAGGACATGTTTCCCAGCTTCTAACGCCTCCAACGTCATAGCATAGTGGAGATACACAGGTGTAGCTATGCTCACCGCATGCAACTCACTGACCTTCAGCATATCACGATAATCGGTGAAGACATGAGGAATGCCGTACTTCCTAGCAATCTCCTCCACCTTCTCCGCTACGACATCACAGACTGCGAAGACCTCAACATCCTCACAATCTTGAAATCCCCTTATATGCTGTAACCCAAAACCGAGTCCAATAACCCCCACACGAATCTTCAAAGCACTCGCCTGCTTGCACCTGCTTGTCTAGAAATAGCTGGGTCTTATTGACACGAAAATGAGTAGAGCGGGACGTATATCATACTTGCGATGACCCTAGACGTGAGCGACATAATTTCGCATCAAACTATTGCTTGGCTCGTCGCCTTGTCGAAAATATGCATCTTGCTTCGGTTCATTGTTAAATATGTTTTTTCCCCTATTTCTACTCTGAAGTCTGGAGCAGCTTTGGCTTTAACCAAAAAATCTCCTATCTTCAAGTCTATTATTATCTCTGCGCCCAGAAGCTCCACCGCGTATACTTCAGCCTCTACGTATTCTTCTTTTGGTCGCTCTCTATAAACATGAAGGTCTTCAGGTCTAATGCCCAAGGTTAACTCTGAACCCTTAGCTTTCTTCTCAACGATGTCTGTAAGCTCAGTGATCTCTACCCTATATTGACCTGCATCCAGGTAGGCCTTACCGTCCTTCCTAACATAGGAACAGTCTATGAAGTTCATTGGTGGGCTACCGATGAATCCTGCGACGAATGTGTCTGCAGGATTGCTGTAAATTGTATGCGGCGAATCTACCTGTGCAATCTTTCCATGATTCATTATGGCAATTCGATTAGACATGGTCATGGCTTCAACTTGGTCATGAGTAACATAGATGAGTGTTGTGGCAAGCATCTTCTGTAAACGTATGAGTTCCGCTCTCATGTAGACTCTTAGCTTAGCGTCTAAGTTGCTAAGCGGTTCATCCATCAAGAATACTTGTGGGCTACGCACAATAGCTCTTCCAAGCGCAACCCTCTGCCTCTCCCCACCGCTGAGCTCCTTGGGCTTACGTTCTAGAAGCCCCCTTATCCCAAGAAAGTCAGCAGCACCTCCCACTTTTTTCTCAACCTCACCCATGGAGACCCTCCGGATCCTCAACGGAAACGCAATATTGTCATATACGCTCATATGTGGATAGAGCGCGTAGCTCTGGAAAACCATCGCTACGTCGCGGTCCTTAGGCGGCAGATCATTAACCAATCTGTCACCGATGAAGATGTCGCCCCTTGTTAGAGTTTCAAGCCCAGCAATCAATCTCAGCGTAGTCGTCTTGCCGCAGCCCGAAGGCCCCAGAAGAGTTATGAATTCTTTGTCTTTAACCTCGAGGCTGACATCATCAACAGCTATCACATCACCGAAGTGCTTCGACACATTTTTCAGAATAACCCTTACCAAAGTAGCTCTTGACTATTTCCTGCCATCGATGCTATTTTAACTTAATCCCAAAA
>CAZAQQ010000052.1:0-3987 GCA_964487485.1 uncultured Candidatus Bathyarchaeia archaeon
GAAAGGAAGAAGCCCCTTCCAATCCTAGGCGATGCAATAGAGAGCTTCGAGAAAGTAGTTGTACTGACTAGTGAAGCTAGGATCTTGGCGAAAAAATTCTGGCCAGGCGCATTAACCATTATCTTAACTAAAAAACCATTCCTGCCAGACATAATAGCAATGGGATCTAGCTCCCTCGGGGTCAGGATTCCAAACCACAAAATTGCACTGCAATTGATTGGGCTAAGTGGCGGATTGTTAGTTGGAACAAGCGCAAATCTATCGGGCTCGAAACCTCCAATCGATGCCGAGGGTGTTGCAAAGCAAATTGGTAACAAGGTGGACTTGATTCTAGATGGGGGTAGAACCCCCTTAGCCAAAGAGTCAACGGTGATCAGCTTAATAGGCGGAAAACTGGGTGTTATAAGGGTCGGCCCAATCACTGAGAGCGATATTAGATCCGCTCTGGCATGAAGTTCTCCAACCTACTGCGTCTTCCCATTATTTCAAGTATTTTCCAGTATCCTGAACCCAGCAGGTAGGCTAAAGCATTCAAGAACTCCAAGAAAGGTACTGCAATGTAATACGATTTTTTCCCAGATTTTTCAGCTATCATAGTGGCTTGAGGCGCAAATCTTAGAAGACTTATACCTAGAAAGGCGAAGGACAGGAAGATAGCTCCCGGATGCATCAAGGGAAGGAAAACGGAGGCAACTGTAAGAAACGTCAGGATAAAGCAGAATTTTATCTTTAAGGTGAAAACTTCCTTATGTCTTTCGACTAGTTGCGCGAACCCCATCCCCCACCGAAATCTTTGAGTAAAAAATTTCCACAAGGAATCTGGGTTTACTGTTCTTGCGCAAATTCTTGGGTTGAATACATACTTGAATCCGAGCTTCTGCGTCCTGAGGAAAAGCTCCGCGTCCTCGCCCTTCTCTAGGCACTTGTCAAACCCTTCGGCTTTTTCCATCGCTTGTCTAGCAAAAGCCACATTGGCTCCGAAGGGCCATTTCCTCTCAACTTCATTTTGCATCAATTCAATAGTTCTTGCCAAGAATTTCTCGCTGTTCAGAGCCCTAACCTCACCGCCCACACAACCAATTTCAGGGCTACAAAAGGATTTTCTAAGCTCTGACAGTGAACCTTCCTCTAGTAGGCAGTCGCCATCCAGAAAGAAGGCTATTTCACCATCGCATTTTCTGAAGCCGATATTTTTTGCTGAAGCTACACCGTTGTGTTCTGTCTCAACTATTTTCATTCTGTGATTGTTAGCGAATTGATTTGCTACAAAACTTGATCCGTCGGTTGACCCATCGTCGACTACAAGCAACTCATAGTCCTCGTAGTTCTGATCTAGAACAGATTTTATGCAATCGCCGATCGTTTCCTTTTTGTTGTAGCATGAAACGATTACTGAGATCTTCGGTTGAGGCATGGGCTTCCCAATGAAAGGTTTTTAGCGGTTCAGCTCACTATTTATCGAGGCTTAGTTATGCTTGAAGATTTTAATCTATTGATCTCTACTTCCCGCGGAAATGAGGGGAATGCCTGTAGCGAAATATGGTATTTGCTGGGGGAAGTTGGCGATAAAGAGGCGAAGGTTGATGTAACGCCAGTGATAGGGTTGGTTGTCGCGAGAACGTTCCTCAGTCCAATAGAAGTTGTTCACAAGCTCAGAAGTTTGCTTAAGGAGAGACCGTGGGAATTCAGGTATACCCTCAAGGTGACGCCTATCGAAGAAGTTGTTGCGACGAATCTGGAGGTGATAAGAAAACTTACGGTTGAATTGGTCAAGAAGATAGGGGATAATCAAACTTTCAGAGTTACTGTTGAAAAAAGGCACACATCAACTTCAACAAAGGATCTTATAGAGGCTGTAGCTTCTGGCATAGAGAGAAAGGTAGACTTGGAAAATCCCGATAAGATAGTTTTGATTGAAGTAATAGGGAAGCTTGCTGGGATAAGTGTTCTGGAGCCTACGGACATACTGTCCGTAGAAAGAGAGAAAAGAAATCTCTAGAGCTGTGTTGACAACAAAGCTATTCTTTCAACCACAAGTCTTTTCAAGGTCTCTTCAAGAGGCTCGTCCCTACGTCTCACAGCTTCAATTTCCACATCAGACATCTTCATAGTTTTCTTAAAAAAGTTGATTTTGTCGCTTGACCATTTGTCCAAAACTGAGTTGTCAAGTTTCCCTCCGAGAATACTTTGGGCGCCCTCAATGAATTCTCTAAGAGGACATTCTGAATTTGCAACTGCAACCATAGCTAAAGACCTCGTTTTCGTAGTGACGCCCAGCATCTCTATGGCGTTCTTAATCTGCCTCTGAGCCGACGCATACAGAAGGATCTCCATCGCCAAGTTTTCGGATATGTTGGTAGCTGCGTTGAATGCCTTAAGCGCATTAATTGAAGCGAAGTAAAGATGATCTTCACCTGCCACATGATCAGCGTCGAACATTTGGATTTCAATCGAACTGGAGGTTTGTCTCAACTTGACTATGGTTTCTTCTACGTTGCTAATCTCAACATCCCTGAAGCTGAATATTGCAAGCCATTTCCCAAAGCTATCTAATCTTTCGATTCGCATAACCGAGTCCTTGCGATCCTGCCTAATCTATTAAGAACCGCGCTTAAGATATTTCAGATAACCTATCGCCCAAAGGCTTAAAAGAAAATTTTTGAGTTGACATAGACTGCAAAGAAGGCTTCGAAATGAAGTTTGAGGTCCCAAGCTGGGACGATGTTTACAAAATGTGTCTCCGATTGGCGGATGAAGTCAGAAGAAGCAAATTCGCCCCGGACATAATTGTTGGCGTAGCCCGGGGGGGATGGATCCCCGCACGATTGATGTCCGACTTCCTGCAGAATTCAAATGTCGCCAATGTAAGAGTTGAATTTTATGAAGATGTAGGCAAGACAAGAAAGAAGCCCAGCATAACCCAGCCGGTTTCGACCCCTGTCAAAGGGAGGAAGGTCTTGGTAGTAGACGATGTCTCAGACACAGGTGAAAGTCTTAAACTTGTTTGCGAAGACCTGAAAGAACGCGGCGCCAGCGAGGTTAAACTCGCCACAATGCACTACAAACCATGGAGCGTGAAGAAGCCAGACTTCTATATCAAGGAAACAGAGGCTTGGATAGTTTACCCCCATGAACTGTTCGAATTCACAAAAAGCATGGTTAAGAAGTTCAGAGGCGAAGGCAAATCCACTGATGAACTCAAGCACGATCTCGCCAAAATTGGCTTAAACAGCCAGATTGTCGACAAATTCGTGGACATGCTCTGGACAGGGTGTAAGTAATGTGGATCAACCTGTCTCGCGGCTTGAACACTTAAATTCAAGCCCGTACTAAATCTAGATCGATGATGTGGACTGACCTGCTCAGAAGGGCTATGCCCGAATGTTGACATGAACCTCCACTGAACCTTCTGCACATAAGCCAAAAGCTAAATCAACAAATTTCTAGACACTTCTGGATACTAGGAATATCTACGAGGCAAGGTTTGGATCAAGAGAAGCCTATCTGAAAAGGGCAGTGCAGAGAGTGATTTGAGACATGAGGGTTAGGGCCCATGTGTTTGTGAGCGGAAGGGTTCAGGGAGTATTTTTCCGGTCTGAAACAGCAGATGAGGCTAGGAGGCACGGTGTAACCGGTTGGGTTCGAAACCTGCCTGATGGAAGAGTTGAAGCTGTGTTTGAAGGTGAAAAGGACAAGGTGGAGGACACTATTGGATTTTGTAGAAGGGGCCCGCCCGGCGCAAGAGTGACTGATGTGCAAGTTACGTGGGAGGATTATAGAGATGAATTCAAGGACTTTAGGGTATTGTATTGGCGTTGACTTACAAGATCTTCTAATTGACTTTCCCTAATAGTTGACGGATGCTACATGCTTGTGTAGACTCGGTTGATCTGCGATGATCAAAGTGGTCTTCCTTGATCTTGGGAACACGTTGGTGACTGGTGGAGGAGGGGACAGGATTGTGTTCGAAAAGTCCCTCACTAAGCT
>CAZAQQ010000052.1:4087-5977 GCA_964487485.1 uncultured Candidatus Bathyarchaeia archaeon
TGAAGAAGCTAAACTACCGCCTCGCAGTTATTTCCAATACCTCTTCAGAGGAAGTTATTCATCGCGTTCTTGGGAAGCTGCAACTCAATGCTTTCTTTGAGCTTGTCCTCACTTCAGCCGAGTTCGGCGTAAGGAAGCCCTACCCAGGCATTTTTCTTTTTGCACTCAAGAAATTGAGGGTAAGCCCTTCCGAGTCCGTGTTTGTTGGAGATTCTTTGAAACATGATATACTAGGTGCGAAATCTATTGGAATGAGAACTGTGCTCCTTGATAGGAAAGGGAGAGGTGCTGGGGAAGAGATTTTTGATCCTACAATAACAAGCTTGGAGGAACTAGGTAGAGTTCTTAAGACCATTCAGTAGGTTTTGGAAAGTTGATTTCTGTTTCTCGAAGGTAGTTCTTGATCGTAGATCACTTCTTTTTCAATTTTCCTTTTCCTAAAACGCCAAATTTCAGCTCTTGCATTGTAGGCCTTTGCCCAATCTCTTAACACTTTGTTCTCCTTCTGGCTGAATCTTGCGCTGCCGCTTTTCACTTGAATAATTAGGACACGGCCATTCTTCGCAGCGAAAACATCTACTGGCCCATGAGAAGCAGCGCTACGGCTGCATAGCCAACCCTTCTTGCGAAGAGTGTGCAACACTTGGTATTCGCGGCTCCGTCCGCGGAAATACGGCGTGGAAACCATTAGTTCACCAGTCCACACTGATCCGCCGCTGGGCAGATCTGAGTGTTCGGCGACAGTGTTTCCAAGCTTTCAGTATCGGTATTGCCCACAGAAGGGGCAGGGTCCACTCGTAGGCACTAGATGATGGCAGACAGGACAAGTCGGTAGGGGTTGTGCGTATGGATAGGGAAATAGGTAGGGTGGCGGACGAGGTCTTCGATCGATTGAGAACCCTAGACCGACTATCGCCACTCCCGTCAAAATCAAGGGTAGGCCCGCGCTTAGCAAGGCAACTAGGAGAGGTACGGGAGTGGGTAGAAAATAGCTCAGGATAGCCACTAGAAGCAAGCCAACTACTAACATAGCAAGTCCTACTACTATAACTCCTCCTCGAATGAGTTCCAGTCCTCCATCCTGTTCAGGGAACTAGACTGTAAGTATGCAATCAAGTTAATTAAAACTTTTTATTCCAATTATTCCAAAGAACTTAACTTGAGTTTTCGACAAATTCATGTCTAGAAGGACAGGAGGGATCTTGCGGACTATACCCAGTCGCAATAATCAGGGGGAAAATCATAGGTGAAGCCAAGGGCCTTTGCGACCATTGTCTTTATCTCAACTTTCATGTTACTCGCTTACACCTCTCCAAGCTTGGGGAAAACGGAAACTGGCTACACAGTCACAGTTTACGTAACAGGCTTTCCATCAACCTACACCACAAATGTTAGAGTAGACCAGGTTTGGCATGGAACCATACCGGGAGGAGGGTCTAAATCATTCGAATTCAACGCTTCAACTTCCCACTGGATAACCGTTGATTCCTACGTCACAGCAAGGCCCGACACTAGGTACTACTGCTTGCTCAACTTATGGCGCTGCTCCGCAGGGGGCACCTACACTTTTACGTACTCTGCTCAATTCTACCTGACGGTTAAGTCTCCTCACTCAACCACAAGCGGATCGGGTTGGTATGATGCTGGAACCACAGCATATGCGTCAATAGGCTCGGCGCTAACCAGTGGGGAGGCAGGAACGCGCTACCGGTTTGTTGGATGGATTGAAGATGCTTCTGGAACAAGCCTAGTATCCAATTCAATTTTGATGGATCGCCCAAAAATAGCCAATGCCAACTGGACAACGCAGTATTATTTGACGGTGAACACGTCTCCTCCCGAAATAAAGGGCACAACCGGTGAAGGATGGTATGACGCTGGAACCACTGC
>CAZAQQ010000052.1:6077-8864 GCA_964487485.1 uncultured Candidatus Bathyarchaeia archaeon
GGAGTTGCTTCATCGCCAGTGGCATCAGGCGCTGGTATGCGGCATGTGTTTGATACTTGGTCTCTAGACGGTTCGACAGTTCCTGGTAATCCTATTTCCTTTATCATGGATACTCCGCATGTTGCCGTGGCGCGATATAGAATGCAGTTCTACCTCAGAGTAGTCTCTCAATATGGTGATCCTCAGGGAGAAGGCTGGTATGATGCAGGGAAAATTGCCTCATTTTCAGTTTCACCCTCAGTAAGTGGCGGAATAGGCGTGAAGCATATCTTTGAACGCTGGAGCGGAGATTTTAATGCGAGCTCGCCGAGCGCTACCGTACTAATGAATGCGCCTCGTACTGTAACAGCCGTTTGGAGGACTGATTATACACAGTTATTCACAATTGTCTCTGCATTTGTTGGCGCAGTTGCAGCAGCTGGGACATTAGCAATACTCATTCTTAAGAAGCCAAGATCATTTCCCCTGCTTTTGTCCAAGCTTCGTGAAAGGTTGAAGCTTAGCCTAGGAAGGGCTAGAGCACCTCCCATGAAGGTAACTCCGGCAGCACTGCCAAGAAAAGAGTTTGGATTCGCAGCTCCACGCTGCATTCATTGCGGAGCACCCATTCAAGCTGAGGCTGTTTACTGCGATAAGTGTGGAAGAAAACGTGAAGCCCTGCCTAAATCAACTGTTGCACTAGATGACAGGGTTTACAGCTACATTGTAGAGCATGGAGGGGTGATATCGTGGAAGCTTGCCTCGAAGGATTTGAACTTGACTGAGGAAGAGTTGAGGAGTGCGACTGAGAGGCTAAAGAAATCTGGGAAGCTGGTTGAACATAATAGTTAGTTCTTAGTACTCGCCTGCGAAAATTCGGGGTTCCGAAGTCAGAGCCAAATTCTAGTTGCTAACCCAGCGTAACACTGTGGGCAGAAAACAAGCCCCCTGTAGGCTTTTGAGCAATCTCGGCAAATGGCACGCCCACATCTGATGCACATCCACGCGGCTGGTAGAGCATCATGGTAAAAACAAGTTCCAAATCCTAGAATCCTCAAAGAGGTGGCTGGAGCCTGAGGGATCCCCAGCCTAGTAGGCAGGAAACCTGACGGTGGAGAGAACCATTGAAATGCCATCAACGGTCTTCCGCAATTGAAACAAAATCTTGATTGATCGCTGTTCTGTGCGCCACACATGTTGCAAATGATCACAAACATTCACCCATGATGCTTAGTCTTCTAAATCAGTTCTACGATGGCTTCTTCATACTCATTCTTCTTTTTTGTAAACACTACCTGAATAAAGTTCTTGCGGTTGAGCCTATACTCAGAGAGCCTCCTATTGGACTCGATCTTCGTCGTTTTTCCATCGTTTATCTTAAACAGAAGAACCTCATCTTTCGGCTTTCCAACCCTAGATTCAATCGCAGTAGCTAGGGCATTGGTGGAATCAGTCAACTCATCAATCGCCATCTTGAAACGAGGCACAGTGTTTGATGCGGTTCCCTCTTTTCCACATACAATGCAATTCTTGTTCTTTTTTAGCTCAAGAATGGAGTACCGGTTGAATTTCAAGTCAGCAATCAAAATTCCTTTCAACGGTTCTCCTAAATGCGGGGGCCACTTCCCTTTCTCAACAAAAGACTGGTGGCCAACGAGTATTTTTAGGGCTTCCTGAGTTTGAATCGATGAAACCATGGATATGGTTGTTGGAAGCGAAGGAGTCTTAGCCTCTTCTAACGGTGCATCACAAGGGTTTCTTAGGCCAACCAACTCTCCATAATGCCCGGCAGGTAAGGGACAGATAGGGCATGGAGAGTCAGGCGGGATGTAGACTTGAACCCTTGCGTGGTAACCGATGACGCCTCCGTCAACAATTGGAATCATGTGTTTTCTCGAAATGGATGAGAGAAATATTCTTGAAATAACGTTGTCTAGCCCAGAAACAATGACATCAGCTGCTAGAAATACTTCTAGGGAAAGTTTCTCCAGCGGGATGTCATAGGCATGGATTTCTACGTGAGGGTATTTTTTCATCAGTTTTTCAGCAAGAACCTTTGCTTTAGGCTTTCCCAAGTCTTCTTTGTCGAAGAACACCATGCGGCTTATGTTTGATAACTCAACAGTATCGTAATCCACAATTAACAAGCGCTTGATTCCTAGCATTGCCAGGTTCTTGGCGACCTCATTTCCCAGGGCTCCTGCCCCTGCTAGGAGAGCGACTGAATTCCTAATTCTTGATTGGCCTTCCTTTCCCCATAGAATCAAATGGCGAGCCCAGAAGTAGTCCACGACAATTCTCTTTGAAGCAAGGTCGAGATCGGCGAGTCTCGACGCTTCGCCTAAGGGTTTTCCATCAAGTAGGAGTGTGGTAAAACTTGGCTCAATAACCATTTTGTCGCAGATCTGTTGCTTCAGATCTGCTACCTTCGCCTTTTCCGACACATCAACTTCTATTTCCTCAACCGAAGGGATGCTGGCTCTGACCTTCATCGAGTAGCCTCTTTCCCCTCACGGCCAAGGATTTCGAAACGCGCAATGTCACTTTGCCTAGATGTCTCATCAAGCCGGGGTTGAGTGCCGGGAACTGGAACTATGTTGAAACGAGCGATGTCGGCTGCCTGAGACGTTTTCTCCTGCGCCATCATCTTTGGAAAGCCGTGGGCTCGGCATACTTCAGCTGCCTTTAAGCATTTAGGGTTATCAAACACATTGTAAGGATTTGGATCAGATAACAGGTAGTATAGGGCGTTAACCACTGAAACAAGCCTTAGATTGGGTTTCCAATTTTCCCCTAATATCGAAACGC
>CAZAQQ010000053.1:0-8688 GCA_964487485.1 uncultured Candidatus Bathyarchaeia archaeon
TCACACCAAGTTTTGCACATGCCTGAGCGATGTTCTTCGTTCCTTCAGCATTCACGCTCCAAGCCCATTCCCTGTCAGTCTCGCATTTGTCAACATCCGTCTCAGCTGCAGCGTGCACTACCATATCCGGGCGGGTCCCGCTGACAACTCTAGAAACCCCGTCTCTATCAACAATATTCACCCATATCGAATTAGGATGGATGGCTCGCGTATTGTGAGTTGGTAAGACTTCATATTCTTTGGACATTGCATTGATTAGTTTGCCTCCTAGTAGACCGCTAGCACCCGTTACAAGAACTCTCTTCAAGTAAATCACGTTCTTAAGTTTGAAATGCACTATTAAGCTATAGGCCAATGTCCCAATATTAGATTTGACAAGGATGAATGTGAAATGCAGAAGCTCATCGAAGGCGTTGAGCTGAGACAGCTTAAGAAGAATGTTGATGAGAGGGGGTACTTATGCGAGCTTCTGAGGAGGGATTGGGGCATTTTCAAAGAGTTCGCTATGGCATATTTCTCAGTGACCTTTCCCGGGGTCGTGAGGGCGTGGCATCGCCACCCAAGGACGAGACAGCAAGACTGTATGTGCATCCTACAAGGCACGGCCAAAATAGTTGTCTACGACGATAGAGAAAGCTCATCTACTAAAGGATTGATCAATGAGTTCATCATAGGCGAAGATAGCCCCACCCTGCTCAAGATTCCGGGTGAATGCTGGCACGGCTTTAAGGCTTTGGATACGAAGCCTACACTCCTAGTGAACTTCCCAACAAACCTATACGACTACGAGAGGCCTGACGAGGAGAGACTACCCCCAGAGACAGGCAAGATACCGTACGATTGGAAGCTAGCGCCTTGGCTCAAGCATGGGTGAGTCATATGAGACTTCTCGTAACAGGCGGGTTGGGATTCATAGGCAGCAACATCATCCGATATATGCTCAAAAGATATAGCAACATAGAGATTACGAATATCGATAACCTCTCTATCGGCGCGAACCTTGCAAACCTCAAAGACATCGAGAAGGATCCTAGGTACAGCTTCGTAAGAGGAGACATCACAAACTCCAAGCTTATCTCCAAACTTGTTAGAAACATTGACATCATCGTGAACTCAGCCGCCGAGACTCACGTTGACAGGAGCATAGCGAACCCTCACCCATTTATCAAAAGCAATACGATCGGAACCTTCGAAGTGTTAGAGGCCGTTAGAAGAAACAATGCAGCTGCCAAAATTGTTCACATCTCCACAGACGAAATTTACGGAGATATTGCGGAGTTCTCATTCACGGAGGATCATAGACTTAAACCTTCGAACCCATATGCCGCAAGCAAGGCGTCTGCGGACATGTTTGCTTTGGCCTACCATAGAACTTATGGGCTGAACGTTATGATAACCCGATGCACAAACAACTTCGGTCCATATCAACATCCTGAGAAACTCATACCAAAGACAATCATTAGGGCACATCTAAATCTTCAAGTGCCAGTCTACGGCGGAGGAAAACAGATTAGAGATTGGATCTACGTCCAAGATCATGTTGAAGCATTGAACCGAGTAATAGAGAAAGGAAAAGCTGGGGAAATATACAATATCTCTGCCGGAAATGAGGTGCCCAATCTTCAGGTTGTCGAGTCGATTCTGAAGATTCTAGATAAGCCTAGGGATCTCATACAATTTGTTGATGATAGGCCGGGTCACGATCTCAGATATAGCTTGGAGTTCTCAAAAATCAAGTCAAAGTTGAACTGGAGCCCTAGGCACCCATTCGCCGAAGCTCTAAGGGAGACTACTGAATGGTACATAGACAATGAATGGTGGTGGAGAAATCAAGCAACGAAGAAGGCGCTCCACCCAACGCCCTGGAAACTAAAATGGTAGGTGGCATTGTATTAACTTCTTTTTGAACTGGATACTATCTTCAATGGCAAACAGTTCTTGGGTGGCAGTATGTGTGGAGTCGAGTATAGTGAGCTTGTGGAATATTTGAAGCTCAAGAAGTCTGAGCTTCAGACAAATCGGGGGCATCTGGTTATGGCGGAAGTGCATGGACAAATTTAGGGACTAAGACGAATGCGATTGTGAAACATAAAGAATATGATGTGATCCTTCATTGTTGGCGCCTACTTCAATATTCAGTTGATTGTGCAAGTTTTCCAATTGGATAGCAAGGGCTCAGAACAATTTATGGATAGAGCGAAACATTCCCACTGGTTAAAGATTGGAAAACATCGCTTTAGGTAAGTATGATACCAACCTTGGTTCTCAGGCGGTAAGCCTGTGGGGAAATATAACCCTTCCTTGCATTATGAACCAGCTACCAAACCCTTCATCGAAGGCTGGGCTTTTGCCCGGGATCGGCTTTTCTGTGAAAAGGTACGCATTCATAAGACTTTTGTTTAACACTCATGATAGAGTTTGCGATGGCCAGTTTTTTTTTGGGGGGGGATAGTATACGTCTGTGATATGTATAATCCCGGTTCATGAAGAAAGCCAAACAATTGGACAAATTGTCAGAGATGCAAGAAAGTTCTGTGACATGGTTCTCGTTGTAGACGACGGTAGCGAAGACAATACTGCCGAGATAGCCGCAGGAGCTGGAGCCAAGATCATAAGGCATGCCGTGAATCTTGGGGTGGGAGCGGCTTTATCAACAGGTTTTATAGCTACTCTTAGCACTGATGCGGAAATCATAGTCACAATGGACGGCGACGGGCAACATGATCCTGATGATATACCCCACCTGTTGCAGCCAATTCGTTTTGGAGATGCTGATGTGGTAATTGGGTCACGACTTCTCAATGAGCCGAAGGCTATGCCCCGTCACAAGCGAGTGGGGAACAGACTCGTAACGGCTATCACATCTTGGCGCACTAAGCTCAAACTTACCGATAGTCAATCTGGTTTTAGAGCTTATAGGAAGAAAATACTTCCTGAAATACTACCCTCAGTAGCCGACTATTCGTGGGCTTCGGAAATGCTTCATCTTATTGCTCGTGGAAAATTCAAGGTTAAAGAGGTCGCCATAAAGGCATTATATATCAAAGGACGCGCCAAAGGCGTAAGCTTTTTCGATTGCATATGCATACTCTTGCGTAGTCTACGTGTGAAGAAACTGAAAATGTGAGCAGTTGCACATGATACCTGTTTACACTGTCTTGGGTGCGCTGACCGGGGCTGCAATGTTAGCATTAACTACAATGCAGTTCAGACGAAGAAGGCTAAATTTGAGGTCTTACCTCCTCTGGGCCACTCTATGGGTAGGGCTTATAACTGTGAGTATATCCGCCGAGGCCTTGTCTCCATTTGCCACGAGCATCGGAATTACGTTGCCTATAAACTTCGTTACCTCATTTGCGGTAGTTTGTCTGTTCATAATCGTCTTTCGAATCTATCAGAAACTGAACATGCTTGAAATGCGCTTCACAAGGCTTGCGCAGTCAATGGCATTACAGTCCTTCCATCGTACCCAATCAAATCAAGAATATCGTAGGTCTGAGAAAAAGCCTCAGCAATGTTGTTAGACGATAGGACTTTTTAAATTCCTAGTGAATGTCCTTGAAAAATGGCAACATAGATGGAGCGGAAAAAAGGAATTACCACTAGAGATATTGTGGATACGGGCAACCCAAGTTTAACTAGCGCAGCGAACAGAAGATAAGGAAAGGATTCTTCGAAGTCAAAATAATAGGTTATTGATGTTAATTCACGGAAGTTTTTGCGAGGTATAGGCTGGCGGCCACATGCGCCAGTGGTATGCCGGAGATATATCACGCAGCAGACTTGCACTCTTGGCTGTTCTGCTGCCTTCTTTTAACCTTCGCCGCGGCATGCGTCTACACAATCAAAGGCTATCTTTGGAAAAATAGGGGAAGCAGGTTTGACAAGTCGCTTTGGCGTCCCAGCTTTTTTGGCGTAAAGCACAAATTTTGAGGTGTGATAAGCCCCTTCTTCGGTAAGTCATGATAAGCGTAATATATGGAGAGCATTATAACCTAATAGGCGATGGTGCTAGTGGTGAAGTTGTATTCACCCACAATTTTGAGAGTATGCTTAGTGGCGATTTTGCTGGTACTGCCAAGCGTGTGTATGGTTGGCACTAGAGAAGTTTCGGTTGTGGCTCAAGGGTCACATGTAGTCATAAACGAATTTGAGCCAAATCCATCCCCTGGTTTGGTACTTGGAAATCTTGGCGGAGATCAATGGGTTGAACTGTACAACCCAACATCCAGCCCCGTGAACATAGGTGGATGGAGGATTTGGAGTTCCATCTGCGACCTGCCTGTAGGCGGTTATGGCGCACCTCCTGGCGAAGGTGCTCCTCCCCTCGAGATACCTTATGGCACGGTTCTGGGCCCAGGTGATTATTATGTTGTAACCTTCCCCTATGTTAGGCTAAGATTTGAGAACGAGTACATTGCTCTACTAGACCCTAACTATTACCCATTGACTGGTTATGAAGTGGATAAGACGCCTGAGCTAAGCGATCCTTATGGCGACGGTAGGGCTTGGGCTAGGGTTCCCAACGGTGTTGGAGGGTTCGTCTTTCAAAAGGCCACGAAGGGTTTTTCCAATGACCTTATCACTGAAAGTCAAATAACCTGTGTTCTGTCAGCTAACCGAATTAGAGTTGGCACATCAGTCCAAATTTCAGGTGCAATCACACCTGCACAGGCTGCGCCTGTGACTATACAGGCTAGAAATAGCGCGGATACGGGAGTATCATGGATCAGCTGGTATAACTTGACGACGATAAACTCAGGTGCTGACGGCTCCTACACCTTCTCATGGACTCCGTCCACAGTCCTCGGAGCAGGTATGGAAACATGGTACAAAATAAGAGCTTCATGGCCGGGTACAGCTGAACTCCCGGGAAAAATTTCAACACCGGAAGATGGTGTTCTCCTAGTAGTAGGTAAGGATCCGAGCTCCATAACCTGTCAAATCTCTCCCGCAACCATTAAGCATGGCGAAACTGTACGGGTTTCTGGCCTTATATCACCGCCTATAGAGGCCAATGTAACCTTAACCTACGGTAGTCCAGCTGGGTCGTATGTCTGGAGAACAATAAGATCCTACCCAAACGGAACATACATCGACTCCTACAAACCTGAGGTTGCAGGCATTTGGAATGTAAGTGCTTGGTGGCCGGGAACATGGGATTACTCGGAAGCTCGAAGTAGCCTAACCACCTTTAATGTGGAGGCCCTTGGAATCGAAGGCCTAAGCCCAATGGTGATGTTGATTCTGGGGATTCTCGCAATCATAGCTTTCGCTGCAGCCTCGCTAACATTTAGGGCGAAGAGACCAGCAGAGCCTTTGGTTAAGCGAATCCTGCCACCCAGAGTGAAGGTACGTAGATGCGCCTTTTGCCGTCAACCCCTCGTATATGATCCTCAACGCAAGAGATACTACTGTCAACGATGCCGACTCTACCCATGAGACTACGCGCCTAAACCCGGATTTTGGGTTAGCTTGGGCCCCCCTCTATAGTCTTTATAGGTCAGTCTCAAATCTATAGAGAACATTAAAGCTCTGCACCTAAAACACTTAGTGCCATTTCAAACCCACGGCGAGGTCTCAGGTAAATGGAGGAGGTCGTAGCTTTCTCACCAAGTCACATAACCGGTTTTTTCCAGATATGCGACAAGCCTGCCGACCCGTTGTTAAAAGGCTCTCGAGGAGCCGGCGTTTCAATAACTGATGGAGTCAAGACTAAAGTTACAATTAGGAAAGCGCCGGAGAAATCTCTTGAGATTAGGATAAATAGCAGGAAGACGGGTTCAGCCCAAGTGTCGGAATGGGTCGCGAAAACCATGTTGTCCCGCATCGAAGAGAACTATGAGGTTGTCATTGATCACCTAGCTGCAACTCCAATCGGTTTCGGTTTCGGCTCCAGTGGAGCTGGTGCGTTGAGCCTAGCCCTAGCGCTTAACGAAGGGTTCAGCCTAGGGTTCTCACCTTTGGAAGCCGCGCAGGTTGCACATTCAGCCGAGGTGCAGTGTAAGACAGGTCTAGGCACTGTTATTGCAGAGACCTATGGAGGGGTAGAGATCAGGGTGAAGCCTGGTGCGCCTGGAATAGGAGAAGTAAGGCAAATACCAGTCGATGAAGACTACGTTGTTACTTGCTTGGCCTTCAGCCCAATAAAGACTGAAGAAGCCTTAACCGACAACAGGCTGCGTAGACGCATAAACGGATTCGGCGGAAAACTTGTTGACGAATTGATTGGGCGTCCTCAACCATCCAACTTCATGCGTTTCTCCCGTAGCTTTGCAGAGCAAATTGGTTTGATATCCCCAAGAATGAAGGAAGTGTTGAGGGAAACTGATGATGCGGGATTAGATTGCAGCATGATGATGTTTGGGGAATCCATATTCTCCTTGGTCGAATCAGATGCTGCTGGGAAGCTTACGAGGATTTTCCATAAGTATGCTCCACACAGAAAATCCGTGATGACATCGAAAATTGACTTTAGAGGAGCTAGACTTTTATGGTAGAGGCAAGCGGGGTCCCGCCGAACCATCCAAGAGCTGAATCCCTCAGAATCCGGGAGAAATTGATCGAGCACCATAAGACGAATGCTGTAGCTATCGCAGGGCTATTGGCTCACGGTAGAGGAGAAGCCTTCGACTACCTTATTGGCGAAGAGACTGGGGAGCACGCCCTTAAAGCTATTAGGGCCGCGGTTGCCGCCATGCTCTTAGCCAAGAAGCCTGTGATTTCTGTTAATGGAAATGCAGCCGCCCTTGTGGCTGAGGATATAGTAGAGCTTGCTGACGCGACCGGCGCGAGAATAGAAATTAATCTTTTTCACCGCTCCCTAGAAAGGGAACTGGCTATTGCGAAAGTACTCAGAGATGCAGGGGCTCAAGAAATACTGGGCGTAGGCAAATGCGCTTCATCGCGAATAGATGAGATTTGCAGCGAAAGGAGAAGGGTTGATCCCAGAGGCATTCTGGTGGCAGACGTCGTATTAGTGCCCTTGGAAGATGGTGATAGAACAGAAGCCCTTGGGAAAATGGGTAAAACCGTGATTGCAATTGATTTGAATCCTTTATCGAGGACTGCTCAAAAAGCTTCGATTACGATTGTAGATAACATTGTGAGGGCACTCCCACTCCTCGTCAAAGAAGCTTATGCGCTGAGGATTCTTAGCCGGGGGACGCTGCTGGAAATTCTATCTAGTATCAACAATAGGGAACTTCTAGCTCAAGCAGTAAGGCTCATCAATAGACGTCTTTCGGAGTTCGCTAGGAAAAGCCTGTTAATTCCAGAGGAAATTGAAGTTTATCAACAATGGCGAGAAAAGAGATGAACCGTACATCTGCTGCTGCAACTTCGAAGACGGTGGCTCTGTCTGCGATCTTCGGAGCTTTGGCAATATTTTGCACACAATTGTTTATCCCGCTTTTCTTCGGCAACCCTAATCTAGGCTCAACACCTGTCACAATTGCCGCAGTTCTATGTCCACTGCCAGTGGGAGTAGCTTCCGGAATAGTGAAAGGCCTAGGTGCATCTCTATGGACTGGGCAGCCTTTCATTGAAATGCCAGCTGGAATCGGAGACGCAATCATGGCGGCCTTCACCCACTCAATTGCCAAACGTTGGAAAAAGGTTCATGCCGCTTCACTAGGTCAGCTGTCCCGGTATGTTTTCACTTCCGGTATGATAGCGCTCTACATAGGGCTTGTCGCATCAATAGGAGCAACCTCAGGACCTGAAGCTACAGTCTTCCGAGGTTTGGTGGCAAGGTACCCATGGTTTTCGCAGTCCACATCTTTTCTCCCGAAAGTGGTCGCGAACATCCTTGTGATTTGGGTGGCCATTTCCTTTCCCGCAGTAACCTTGTCAATAATTGCGAACACCTTTGCATCGGTTCTCGTAATCGGCTTAGCGGGTAAGAGGATAAGGGACATGCTGCTGAGGTGGGGAATGTCTTGACACTGGTTATGCAATGTGTGCACATTCCCTTCCCATCGAAAGCACGGTCGCAGTAAAAGAGAAACAGCAGGCAAACAGGTGTCTTCTCATCGATGAATCATCCTTCCAAGGATGTTGTAGGAACGAAAGGAGATGAATTGAAAGGCAAGAGAATCGTTCTATGCGTAACAGGCAGCGTTGCGGCAGTTCAATCCCAAGAGATTGCAAGGGAATTAATGAGGCATGGAGCCGAAGTTCTACCCGTTATGTCGCAGATGGCTCAAAAAATCGTTCACCCTTATTTGTTAGAGTGGGCTACGGGTAATCAGGTGGTAACCGAACTAACAGGGAAGATTGAGCATATAGCAGTGACGGAAAGCGGCAAGAACAAAGCTGACCTAATTCTAGTCGCCCCAGCCACTGCGAATACCATTAGCAAGATTGCATGTGGAATCGACGACACGCCGGTAACGTCAGTTGTGTCAGCAGGCTTTGGATCTGGAATTCCCATAGTGGTTGTTCCTGCAATGCATGAATCTATGTACCGTCACCCTATTTTGTTAAGCAACATCGAGAAACTCAAAGGTTTAGGTGTTCAGTTCTTGGAACCTAAACTTGAGGAAGGGAAAGCGAAGATCCCTGCCACTGGAGAAATTTTCGAGGCAGTTACACAAAAACTTACAGGTCGGAAAGACTTTGCTGGGATGAAACTTCTAGTTACAGCAGGCCCAACTCAGGAGCATATTGATCCAATCCGAATTATGA
>CAZAQQ010000054.1:0-8587 GCA_964487485.1 uncultured Candidatus Bathyarchaeia archaeon
TTTCAAGAGGGATGAGGTAAACGGTGTCGCTGCGGTCTTGGCTCATATAGTAGCTGTTCGCCTGATTAGGCCAGTAGTTCTCTTTCACGACTTTAAGCAGATGCTTCTCTTTAGTTCCGCTGGGGCCGTTGTGGTCGTCGTCAGCATAGTAAGCTGTTCCCCCGTTCTCAATGATTTTCCACAGCGCTCAAAGCACAGCCTGCCGTCGTCGGTGAGATATTGCGGTTCGCGGCTTGCTCCGGATAGCACGCATGTTACAGTGAAGGTTCGGCTGTATCCTCCAGCATCCTTCCGGTAGGCGTTGCTTCGGTCGGGCAGAGGTTTCTCTACGAGGATCCGCTTCTAAGGCTCATCATGGCTCGTTTTCGTCTCCTTAGATTCTCAGCGAGCTTTATTGATGACTGGAACGCCTTACTCAACTCTCTTGCGGTCCTGTAGCCTTCTCCTCCACATATTCTGCCAGTCTCTTCTATCAGCCTCGGTATGTTGTGTTTCAGGAATTTCCTAGCTGATAGTGGAGGGTTCATTTCGACCAGCCCATGTAGAAGACCGTCTACGATTAACATAGCTGGATTAGCCTTAGATAACGGATGGCATAGGCCGTCTATGAGCTCGTTGATTTCGCCTTTAGTATAGACCGTCCGCATTCGGGCTCTCTTCGATCTGCTTTTCACAACTTTCCCGCTAAAACTTTCTCTTTGGGATGATGAAACGTTTCGCAACGCCAACTATCACTTCTTCTTCAAACTGTCCTTTCTTTCAACGAGGGCTCCTAGGCCAGAATCGTCTGAAATCGATGGGTTTTCCACAATTGGACCGAAAATGCGAGATTTGTCCATCGACTCGGATGCCCTTCCAAATTCGATGGGGCGCAAGCGATGATGCAACGTTTGGCTCTGGGAGCGGTTCGTTGCATGCTCGGAGGTGAGCTTGTCAGCGATTCGGTTTAGCATGGTGCCGATGGTGCGATTTTCATTTAGAACAACTTTGATTCCTTGTAGGACGTATTTTTGGTCTTGTGCTATGATTCCCAGCGTCTGTTTAAGGTAGTAGTCGCCAACTCCGCCTTTCATTACGGCTTCCATTACATCGCCGAGCTTCATCTGGACGGCTCTATCGGTAAGGATTGTCTCCTTTCTGAGCTTTCCGTCCTTGTTGTAGATCTTCTCGATAATTCCAGTCACTTCGCTGAGCGTTATGGATTTGAGGCCGTCGAGCTTAATGTTCTGGAAGTCTTTATTCCACTCTATTTTGTGGACTGAGACTTCGCTCATTTGGTCTATCAGCGAGAAGTTGAAGCAAGCTAGGAAGATGCCGTCTAGGAAACACATGACCTTGACAAAGCGCTCATAGTCAAGCGGTCTCCTCGTCGCGCTTACGAAAAATTCAACAGTGTCATTCGTGAAAACATGCAACTCGATATTCTCGCAAAGCAGAGTGTCAAAAGATTTGTATAAGTACATGGGATTCGTGTGTTGATGCCAATTCATCCGGATAGCTGTCTTCCACGAATTTGGGCTTTTAACTGACAGAACGAGCCCATGCATCATCGGAAGAATATCAGGACTATGCGAAACAAGAGATTTCAGCTGATCGTCAAGCTCTTCCCTCGCTTTAGAACATGCCGCATAGAAGCCACGCTTACCGTCAATAGGGACTATTTTGTGCCCCTTCTTAAGTCGAAAAATGGCACTTCTAACTGATGACTTGTTCAGGCCTAGCTCTTTGGCTATTAGGACTTGCCGCCAAGAGCCTCCTCTGCATTCCAGAAAGTCGGTTACTTTCTCAGCTGTGGACACTACATCTCTTCTCCACGAATAATTTTTCTAAGACTTTTTTGGACAAGGCCGGTTGCTGGCTTAGTTATTGTCGCTTCTCTAATGATTTCCCGGACCTTTTCTCTGAAGAACTCCGAAGCGCTGGAGTACCCGAGACTCTCTAAAGCGGCCATAAGCTCTTTCCATTGTTTTTGCGTTAAGTAGAAGTGCGCCTGCTTTTTGGACCGATTTGCTGCTTCAGCGCTGTTAATGAACCCGAAGGTTCTTTGCACGGTCGACAATACCTCTATAGGACTGATGTGGCCCCTACTCACATATGTGTGAGTGGGGTGTGAGTTGCCCGAGAACGGTTGGATTGAAAATCTATTGAGCCTCGCTCCGGTACAACAGGAAGAGTTGCGGGAGCTCCTCGAAATGTGGGACAGACGTGACGGATGGAAAACATGGGGAACAGTATTGAAGCAACTTCAAGGAAAGTACGGCCTTACAAGATGGTATGAGCAAAAGGTCAGCAGATATCTTAACAAACTTACCCAGTGGCAAATTCTTCTTAAGAAAGAGGAGATTGTCGATAGAGTAAAGCATACCTACTATCGTCCTAACCCAGGCAAACTTGGTCCTATGCTTGCATTTCACAAAATCATGTATCTAGAGCGGATACTCAAGAAAGGTCTCAAGGACGGGGCTGACGACGTTTATTCATATTCCGAAGCGCCATGGCCTAGCTTTTATGGTCCCATGGTAGGTGGTAGCTTCTTCCACTTCTATCCAAACCCGTTTTGGGAATACAATATTGACTTTAGGATCTTTGGCTTTCCCAAAGATGAGGAGTTATTGCCTGTAGAAAGAGCGGTTCTTCGACACATAGTCACAAGAATTGAAGAATATTTTAGATGGTTAGGGTGGTTGCGTGCAAAGGTTATAGCAAGAAGACTGTATGGCATTCAAATGCCTTTGGAAGACGATCTGAGTACTGTTCTGCTTGAATTGGGCAAAGGAGATGAAAGAAAGAGTTCAAAAAGGCTGAGTAGAGAAGCTAGAAAAAGTTTTGGTGAGAACCTCAGTCTGCCCGAGCCCATGTCCATAGCTGAGAGGCCAAATTATTGGAGTTTGTTTTTGAGATTGAGGAAAGAGGGCTATGCGAATAACCTCGCTCTAACAGTTACTTCTGGTCCAGGGAGAGTGGCATTGACTGACGAGGGGCTATGCCTGAACACGGATGATGAGAAGTCGCCACCATTACCGCCATTGACGCTACCCAGACAGGTAGACTACGGAAAACTTGAAGGAGACATTCTCGTCAAAATCTCCGATGAGGCTCGGTTGCCCAAGGTAAGAGCTTATAACCCTTTACCCTTTGAAGTAAGGCCGGCTATACTTCTTCACGGATCCAAGTATACCGTAGAACGAGTAACAGGCAAGGCAACCACTGAGAAACTAAAGAGTGGGCAACTACCCCTCACAAAATTCCGAGTATTTGACTGGCATGAAATTGAAGAGGAGATAAAAAAGACAAAACTGCTAACCACTCCATCCTAACATAGGGATTCCATATCTACGGTTTTCAATTTCGTTTTCAAATTCAGTCAGCTTGCGACTCTATTGTCTTTGAAGTCAAAGCAGAAGGCGCAGCGTAGAGCGTCTGCCTGTTTATGATACTTGGAGCCGTCTTCACTGTTCCAATACCAGTTGGTGCAAAATCCTTTAGAGTTAACGTAACTGCAATTTTTCAGTCTGAATCCGCCGATATCTCCTGCCTGTTTGAATAATTGCCTTAGTGGAAGGCTTAAGACAATTTCATGCGCTAGCAGCTTTTGAAGTTGTTTAATCTGCTTTAGTACAATCGGTTGATTTACATCGATTTCTTTCAGCCCAACCCATTCTTCATGAAGTTGCCTCGCTTCGTGTGGACTCATCTTCCGGTCGATTACAATCTTTGGAAGTGATTTGCCCTTCTCGAGCAGCTCAAAAACGGCTGCAGCTTCTTCTCCATCTGAATCAACGCTGGACGTTTGAGGCTTAACACCGGCTTCACCTACAGTGGGTTGCTTGAGTATCCTCGATATTTGAGCGATTGAGACTCTCTCTTGCTTAGCGATCTCCCTGTAGGTTTTACCTTTAGCCCTAAGCTTCTCGATTCTAACCTTCAGATCGTCTGTTTCACAGTGTTCCATTCGTTTCGCAACTTTTTCATCTGTTCCCAATTGTTTCATCCCATTTCGTCTGTTTCAGAGGGCTAGGCTCAACAATTTTTCATTGATTTTGCGCATAGATTCCAGTCAAGTTGAGGAACTTTTCGCATTTGAAACAAGAGGTATTGTTTCATTAGACTTGGCGCTACTACACGAGACCTGATAGATTAGGCCTAATCCTGCGAAGTTCTGTGGTTGATGGCATACGACGATGACTTTTCTTGCATGCTTCCGAGCCTCGGCCAGGAATGATTTTAGGAAGGGGCTTTCTTGGAATCGGTGACCCTCCTCGACTATTACTGTCCATCTGGTCAAGCTCCTCTGGAACATGATGAAGTGGCGGAAGATGCTATCGGCCTCACTCTTGCTGACATCAACGTTGGAATGGGTGACAAGCCTGAGCTTCCTGTCTTCCCTTTCAAAGTCTAGGGAAAAGAAATCTCCCAAGGTAATCTGTTTGAGACCCCAATATTCACTGTGAGGGTCTAGCACGAAGACAGGTGGCTTGAGATTCGGTAGCAACGCATCCCTCAGGAAGGTTGTCTTCCCGATGCCTGGGATACCCGTCAAGATCACAGGCACGCTATTTTCCAAAACCGTTTCAACGGTTGGCGCCGGATGCCGCTCCTCCTGAATTGTGTGTATGAAAAAGGAGATCAAGGCATCGTAGCTTTTGATGTTGAATTTTTTCTTCAAGTTCTTCATTCGGTCGATGTTGATTCTGCTTATCCTATAGTTTGTATACTGTTCAAATGATCTGTTCACTTTCAAGTCGTTTCGACTTATAACGTCGATCATAGCCTGATCCCTAAGGTGATAGGAACCTCGTCCAGCAACCGCTTGCGTTGTTTAAGAAGGTGCTGAAGTCTGGGCTGAGCCTATATCTTCTATGTTCCCTTCGGAGGAGGCCGATACTTCTGAGCTTTTGTAATGCTGATTGATAATTGCTATAGGTTAGGTCCGGGTTAAGCTCGAGGAACTTTCTCCAGTCTTTAGCTTCTAAGCCGCTGTTAGTTTTGACATGCAGTAAAATCTTCTCCGCCACGTGGACTAAGTGAATGCTCCTTGACTCGTGAAATAGGCATTCCAAAAGATTCTGTAGACCAAACCTCGGATCGTTGAGCTTTTCAGTTTGTCTAGGCTTAACTTCCAGCGTAGCCTTCCTATGCCTACCGTAACTAACTCGATTTTCAGTGCGTTTCACTGAGGTTTTCACCAAGAATATGATTAGAATGAGAATGATTTTAGTCTATTTCGACAAAATATGTCCAAAACATGTACATTATCGAAAAATCGTTTGATTCTATAGATGATTTCTCTACTGAAAACTTACGGAGCATTTTCGGTGATTTCGCCACGTTGGCGCATCATCTACTGCAGCCCTCTTCCGTCAAAGGGGCATGATTCGTGAATTATTTTACTTCAAGGTGCTATCCCATTTACGAAATGTCAACCAAAGAATTATTTGGTTTGAAAGGCAAGGCATTTCGCAACCTACAACCGACACCTCACAGAGTCCAAAGCCTCACAACACATAAAGATAATCAAGCAGAAGGACCTTGTGGAACTCCTAGGGATCCAGCCGGAACCCACAGACTACTAACCCCTCAGATACCAGGAGAAAATCTAGTCATCTACGAAAAATAGTTCAGCTTCCAACGTTTGGCCATAGCCGGCGACTCTACAAGAAGTTTTAAGCTACTGTAAACTTGGGAAAATATGGTGATATTCTTTGACTGAAGAGGAGAAAGCGAAGGTCACTAGACGGAAGTACTTGACGTATGGCGGAGGAGCTATCGTTGCGGTTGGCGTGGCGGCTGCTGGCTACTATGCAACGTTGCCGGCACCGACACCTACACCAACACCTACACCTGTACCAACGCCAACTGCAGCGACCCTTCCAGCCCACGGCATAGGTGTGCGTGTAGTTGATGGGGTCGGAAAGTTCTATGACCGGAGGACCGGAGAGAGATTTGTCCCTCGCGGAAACAACTACGTTCGCCTCGCTTCGCAGCAGGCGCCGTCAGGAGAGATGATCTTTTACCATTCGACTTTCAACCCCGGCCTCTATGATCCCCTCCAAGTAGATCAGGCGCTTCGCAAGATGCGTTCAGATGGCTACAGTGTTGTACGAGTCTTCCTCAATGAATGCTGCCTGGTAGGAAGCGTTGGAGATCCGACCGGTGGCATCTCCTCCTCCTATGTTGCCAACATAGTAGATTTCTTGAGGAGAGCGAAGGCCAATGAGATCTATGTCTTGATTGTGGGAGGCGACATACCTAAGGCAGGCGGATACCGTGGCTACATGGAACCCTACCTCTCGGTTTTTCAACACTGGAATCCGCATGTCTTGTCCCCGGGAGGCGTTGAAGCACATAGACGGTTCTGGCACGATTTTGTCAAGGAACTAATCAACCAGGAGGCTCCATTGGACGCCATCTTCGCCTACGACATCAGGAACGAGGTGTGGTTCTCAGCGGATTTCCCACCGTTGAGTTGGACATCCGGCCTAGTGACGACTGGCAACGGCAAGACTTACGACATGTCGAAACCCGACGAGAAACAGAAGATGATGGACGAGAACCTGGTCTACTGGATCGACCAAGTGCGGGCCGCCATTTTGGAGCTGGACCCTACGGCCCTGGTGACCGTTAGCTTCTTTGTACCGCAGAAACCTCATCCCTTCAGACCTGGCGACCCAAGGGTGATACGTACAGGTCCAGCAATCTGGGAGTCGTCGGCCGATTTCATCGACCTACACGCTTGGCCTTGGGACCCGCCAGCCCTATTGGAACATGTCGAGAACTTCGAGATGGCTGGCTTTGCCCGAAAACCCATCATCATGGGCGAGATCGGCGGATTCAAGGGGGATCCCTTCTGGTCCGCTCCTAGGGCTGCTCAGGCCCTTCATGATTGGCAGGTCGAATCCTGCAGGTTTGGATTCGACGGCTGGCTCCTCTGGACTTGGGACACCTTCGAGCAGCGGGAATTTTGGCATGGGTTGGAAGAGGATGGGGTGATCAATGAAGCTCTGTCTCCAAAGAACAGGCCTGACCCATGTGCCCCAGGACCTTTCAATGGACAGAACATAGCCTTTCTCAAACCTTCAAAGGCCTCTCATTTCTTGACCACTAACCCACCGTCGATGGCTCTCGACGGTAAGCCGAACACCTGGTGGAGTGCAGGAGACCTTCCACCTCAATGGATCGAAGTGGATTTGCAGACGCCCTCTGTCATCAAGAAAATACGACTGCTAGTAAGCCAGTCTCCACCGGGTGAAACAGTCCATCGTGTGCTAGGCAAGGGATCGGCTGGAGAAGCTTACAAGGTCCTCCGAGAGTTCCGCGGGTTCACAAACGACAACGACGTGCTGGAGCACGCTCCGCCAACACCTTGGAATGGCATACGATTCATCAGAATAGAGACGGTGACTAGCCCCTCTTGGGTCTCGTGGCGCGAGATCGAAGTCTTGAGAGGCCTTGAGGAGATCAGCGCCCAGCCACTTCCTTCTCTAAATCCTTAGATTCGCTATGCATTAGCAACCACAGAGAAGCTGATATCAAAATCTTCGAGCAAACTATATGATTAATGTGCGCCGGCCGAAAAAGACTTCTATGGTTTCTTTCAGTGAACATCCAATCCTCTTGGAAACATTTACAAAAATCCTTGAGATCTGTCACGGATTACCTGGAAGTGGCTTGGAGGCTGATTGGAACCTCGACCATTTGTTTAGGGCGATGACTCCACAGGCTCTTCTAACGCAGGGCTAGATTTCTTCCGGACCTTCTATAAGGACATGAAATCCAAGGGAATAGTGTTGACGACAGAAACTCGGATTCTTGGAACCATACTTGCATAAAAGAACTCTCCACCTGCATCAAAGCGAAGACGTCTAGTTCAGGAGATAGGTCTCTAAAAGACCAAGGCCGCAGATTTCCCGAGTCCGAAAAAGTGCAGTCTAGCGGTTTGAGTCCCGGCGGCCGCACCATCTTGCCATGCTTGGTTAAGCGAATTTGTCGGATTCAAGGATTCTTTGCAAGTAGAACAAGAACGAAGACGTGCTCTCAAAATCGTGGTTAGAAGGCCTCTAGAAGCTTGAATGGTTGTAACCCAGTTAGACTCGATCATTATGCGAACTTTCCTGAAGTTGTGGTCCTATCAGGGACCAGTAGCTTGGTAGGGAGCCGCAATGTCCCCTCAATTCTTCTCGGGCTCGCTTGATTATGGGCACGAGCTTTTCGGCTTGTTCGGCTATTTAGGTATCAAGCACTTGAATTTCTTCGGGCTTGACGTCCGAAGCACAAGTCCCAGACAGCCGCAGTTGGATCAGTGCATTGATCTTCTCCATCAAGTCATACGTGTCACTGATCTCACGGGAGATTTCGGGCGTCAATAGTCTGCTCACTTTAGCGGCGTTCCAAGCAGAAGAGGAAAATTGACTTTGGTTCTTGAATCATAAGGCCTAGTCGATACCTAAAGGTCAAAACGTTGATGTGACCAAGCCGGGCGTTCATTTCCAGTTCCGTTCACAACTAGCACGGAAAGAGACTTGTTGAAAACTTCTTGAGGAAAACCCTTGACCACTTCACCGATCGTCCTCTCTTCATCAAGAGCCGG
>CAZAQQ010000055.1:0-1336 GCA_964487485.1 uncultured Candidatus Bathyarchaeia archaeon
TTATCTGGAGCCACCTTCGAAGAAGCCCAGTCTTGGGGAAAAATCTCGAAGTCCGCTTCCAAAGCGTCTGTAATCATTGATGCTACAATAGGATTGCCCCTTCTGGTTGGAGCTGTGTTACAAAAATGCGGCGATTTGATTGCGGATAGGCCTAGACTTGAATTTGTATGGGAAGAAGATCGACTAAGAGAAATACGAATGGGTTCTCATCTTTGAAAGATCCTTCTGAGCTCCATCTGGGCAGTGCCAACCGACAGCTCTGATCACAAATTGTGATCCAAAGCTAGGCGAACTTGGTTCTTTGGAAGAAGATAGCTGATATCCATGCGAGAAAACGCTGATCTGCCTAAGGTCACAGTTGCTGTGCCAGTTAGGAATTGCAGGAATACAGTAGAGAAGTTGCTGGAGTCCTTGCTACGTTTAGACTATCCTAGCGAAAAGCTGGAAATAATCACCGTGGATGGAAGTTCAACTGATGGAACTAGGGAAATAATAGCCAAATACCCGGTGAAACTTATAACCGAGCCTGGCCTTGGACTGAACCATGCTAGGAACCTTGGACTGAAAAACGCGTCAGGCACAATAATTGCCTTCACGGATGGTGACTGCACTGTTCCAAGAGATTGGATTTACAAGATTGTGAGGAACTTCAACGACAAAACAGTTGGAGCTGTAGGAGGGACGGTCGTTCCCCACAACCCTGAAAACCTTTACGCGCACTACGGCCAAGATTCCCTAATCCCTGTCATGCCGGTAGTCCAGAAGAAAGTGGTCTTGGACAGAGTTTGGTTCCCTTACCCTGTAGGCTGTAACATGGCATTTAGGAGGGAGGCGTTGGAAAAAATAGGGGGGTTTGACCCCGAATTCAAAATTGGGTATGATGAAATTGACACTCTAGACAGGCTTGTGAGGCAAGGTTTCAAAATATCATGCGACCCTGAAGTAACTGTTGAACACTTCCACCGCTCAACTCTCAAGTCCCTCCTTAGACAGTGGTTTCGTTACGGTATTGGCCAAGCTCTTTTTAGAAAAAAAACTTCGAACAGATTTCTCAGAAGAATACTAGCATGGGCTCTAGTGGCGTTCATCGCCTATTTCCCAACAATACTGGGATTAGCGCTGCTTTCAGCCTTCTTCAAATCTCCACTTCTTGGCTACGCAGCCTTCTTTCTACTAGTCACGCCACTTGCAATCGCCACTTCCTTATATGTTTGGAAATTACCGACCAAGAAGGTGATGCCGTTCAGCTTCATCTTCGCAACAATAGACTTCCTTCGAGTTCTCGCACTCTTTTCAGGAGATGCTTACGCCACCGCAACTTCCAAGATTCATCTCG
>CAZAQQ010000055.1:1436-2604 GCA_964487485.1 uncultured Candidatus Bathyarchaeia archaeon
AATACGCCCTGACAATTCCTAGCAAACCTTAGATGATTTTCAACTTCTTTCCCGTTCTTTCAAATGCGCTTAGCGCAAAATTCAGATCCTCTCTTCGATGAGCCGCGTTCATAATAGTCCTAACCCTCGCTTTGTCACGAGCGACCATTGGGAAGACTATGGGCAGAGCAAACACTCCTTCTTGGAAAAGCATTGCGCTTAACTCTCGAGCGACATTGCTTTCACCTACAATTACAGGAGTTATGGGCGTTTGACTCTTGCCTATGTCAAATCCCAAATCCTTCAAAGCTTTCTTGAAGTATCTTGTGTTGCTCCATAGGTTCTCAACATGGTGCGGCTCAGTTTCAAGAACCTCTATTGCTGCAATGCACGCCGCAGTCACGGGCGGTGAAGGAGAAGCACTCAAAAGCCATGTTCTGGATCTGTTCAAGGCGAAGTTTACCAAGTCTCTACTGCCGGAGACATATCCTCCGATTACTCCAAATGCCTTCGAGAAAGTCCCCATCTCAACGTCGACTTTTCCTTCTAGATGGAAGTGAGATACGATTCCTCGGCCTTTTTCTCCCAGAACGCCATCGCCATGAGCATCGTCGACATAGGTCATGGCCCCATGCTGTTCAGCTAACTTCGCAATTTCATCAAGTGGGGCTATGTCTCCGTCCATGCTGAAGACGCCGTCGGTAACTACTAAGATTCTCCTATAGTTTTTCTTTTCAGCTTCATCTAACACCCGTCCGAGATCTTCCGTGTCGCAGTGCTTGTAGACAACTCTCTCCGATCTTGCCAGACGCACCCCATCGATTATGCTTCCATGATTTAGCTCATCGCTCACTGTTAGGTCACCTTCCCCAGCGAGCTGAGGTATCAGCCCGGCGTTGGCAGCGAAACCTGTTGGATAGACAAGTGAAGCCTCAGCATGCTTAAACTGTGCAAGCTTCCTTTCAAGCTCAATGTGCAAATCCATGGTTCCAGCAATAGGTCGGACAGAGCCAGACCCAACTCCATAGATTTGAATAGCTTTTACAGCAGCCTCCTTAAGTTTCGAGTGGTTAGTCAAATTCAGGTAATTGTTTGAGCAAAGCATCAAAACTTCTTTCCCATCTACCACACATCGAGGGCCACTGCTTCCTTGAAGCAAGTGTAGCTTCCAATCCAGCCCTTGCTTCAC
>CAZAQQ010000055.1:2704-8574 GCA_964487485.1 uncultured Candidatus Bathyarchaeia archaeon
TAAAATTTAAGTATTTGCTATATACGTACCTTGGTCACGGTCTTTGGGGCTAGGTGCCCTGCTTTGAAGGGGAGAATCAAGGCGCTGGTCAAGCAACGTCCACAGCCTGGGGCCGAGATCGTCGAAGTTGATGTTCCGAGCTTCGGCCCCGAAGAGGTGCTAGTTGAGGTTAAGGCTACATCCATATGCGGAACAGATGTTCACATCTACGATTGGAACTCTTGGGCCCAGTCGAGGGTAAAGCTTCCCCGAATCTTCGGCCATGAGCTGGCAGGGGAAATCGTTGAGGTGGGAAAAAATGTTAAAAATATTGAGGCTGGAGACCTGATCTCGGCAGATAGCCACATTGCATGCGGTCAATGCTTCCAGTGTCGAACTGGGCAAAGCAACATCTGCAGGAACATCAAGGTCTTAGGGGTTGACGTAAACGGGTGCTTCGCCGAGTACTTGGCATTGCCGGAAAGGAATGCGTGGAAGGTGCCAAAGACAAGACCCCTAGAGATCGCTTCGATAATGGATCCGCTAGGCAACGCCGTATATGCAACTTCCTCAACTGAACCATCAGGAGAGTCTGTGGCTATTTTTGGATGCGGACCCATAGGTTTGTTTTCAACCGGGATCGCGAGACTTCTGGGAGCAACTTCGATTTACGCCATTGACGTAAACAACTTTAGACTTCGACTGGCTGAGAAGATGGGTGCTAGCAAAGTATTCAACCCCAAAGACGCAGACGTATTGAGGGAGATCCGAGAAGAAACAAACGGGAATGGAGTTGGAGTTGTCATGGAGATGTCAGGCAACGCGGTCGCAGAAGCCTTTCAGGTGCTAAGGCCGGGGGGGCGCCTCATCCTCTTCGGAATTCCGCCTAAGCCAGTAGAACTCAATATTCCCGAATGGATCGTGTTCAAGGGAGCTCAGGTTCTCGGAATATTCGGCCGGAAAATGTTTGAAACATGGTACACAATGGAGGCTCTTCTCAAGTCTGGACGACTAGATGTGACACCTGTCATAACGCATAAAATGCCTTTCAACGAGCTTAAGAAAGGTATGGAGTTGATGAAATCCGGGAATTGCGGGAAGGTGGTTCTTCTCAGATAATATGTTCTCACCTACATCATGGATAATTCTGCTTGGTTCTTGACGATTGAGTTAATGCGAGTATTCTTAAGAGTGTTCTTGAGTCGCTACTGCGGATATTGAATCTTGAACGATTCGGAGCCGAGTTCAACAGAAACCTTATCTCGCTAGAAAGGCCATCAAAACGATTTTGGGAGGCATAGCTTGGAAAAAAGGAGAATATACGTATTTGATGACTTATGCAATGGTTGCAGAAACTGCGAGATGGCCTGCTCCTTTGCGAACTTCAAGGAGTTCCACCCCAGAAAGTCCAAGATCAAGGTTTCGCGAGTGATATATGCGGGCCTTAACTATCCCATAGTCGATTGCGATGGTCAATGCCCGGCTGGAACCCCACAGTGCGTAGCGTTTTGTCCAACCGGATGTCTGACCTTTGTCACTAGGAACCAAGCGGCCAAAATGAAGCAAGATTTGGTCATGAAAAGGGAGATCCAACCCGTATTCAAATTCATAGCCCCTTGGAAATGGGCATACCCTTGGAGGCCGTGGCCCAAATGAGCGAGAAATGGTACGGATGGAAGGGCAAAATCCTCAGAATAAACCTATCCAATGGAAAGATTTCAAGACAAGAACTACCCAAGGAATGGACGCGCGACTTCATAGGTTGCCGAGGTATAAACTCGAAGATCCTGTACGATGAGCTTAGGCCTGGGATAGCTGCCTTCGGCCCGGAAAACAAGTTGATATTCGGAACTGGGCCTCTCGACGGAACGCCCATAGGTATGGGAAGGGTTTCCATAACGACCAAGAGCGATAGGGGCTGTGTGGGAGAGGGCGGCTTCGGCGGTTACTGGGGTCCTGAGCTGAAGTTCGCGGGATACGATCACATAGTGATCGAAGGCGCTTCAGAAAAATCGTGTTATGTTTGGATCGATGATGAGGATGTGGAGATCAGAGATGCGAGACATTTATGGGGAAAGGACACTTGGCAAACCGATAAGAGGATCAAGGAGGAAATCGGGGACTTTGATATACAGGTAGCTTACATAGGTCCGGCAGGTGAGAATTTAGTCCATGCTAGCACCATACTGACCGACCTCTCCAGATCTGCTTGTAGGAACGGTGGAGGGGAGGTCATGGGTTCGAAAAAACTCAAGGCCATCGCCGTGAGAGGTTCTGGGGGGGTACAGGTTGCGAACCCAGAGGAATACATGAAAGTGTGGAAGGAAATCCGTGCTGCTCACGATCACCATAACACTGAAGACCACTGCGTCCCGATTTATCACGTCTTCGGCTCAGCGGGAATGGCGAGGGTGTATGACTTCTCAGGAAACCTAATTACCAGAAATGCGCAGGACATGTCGTTTCATGATCGTATCGACGAAGTAACCTGCGAGAAGTATATAGAGAAGTACGCTGTTCGCGGCACGGCGTGTTTTTGTTGTCCGTATGCTGCAGAGGGAAAGTGGCATGAGATTAGAGATGGTGAATACGCCGGAACGAGGGACAAGAACCTCTGGGCTGGCGGGCTGTTCGCATTCACAGCGCTTATCGGTTGTGATTCCTTATCAGCCGCATTGAAAATCCAATCCCTTTGCAATAGGTTAGGGGTGGACGTATATTTTGTTGGCTATGCGACGGCTTGGGCCATGGAGTGTTATGAGAAGGGCATCCTTTCCAAAGAAGATGTCGATGGATTGGATTTAAGTTTTGGAAACTACAGGGCTGCTGTTGAACTCACTGGGAAGATCGCTTACAGGGAAGGTTTTGGAGATTTGATGGCAGAAGGTGTCGAAAAAGCTTCTAAGGAGATAGGAAAGGGCTCTGAACTTTACAAGTTGACCGTGAAGGGCCAAGAATTGGAAATAATACCGTGGAGGAACCTTTATCAGGCGGCTCTTGGCGTCGCAACTAGCGAATCAGGCCCAGATCACACCAAATGGTATACACCGTTCCCAGTGAACCCAGCCATCGCGAAAGCGGAATTGTTGAGAGAGCTAAATGTCGATATAGACTTGAAGTCAGCCCTAATGACTCGAACACCCGAAGGTAAAGCGAAGCTTATGAAGTTCAAATACGACAGCATGACATTCTTGGAGGCGCTACCCAGTTGCATGTATATGTCAAGGGGCAGATTGGCAATAGATTTCAGGCCTTGGGTGAGAGCCCTGAGGTCATGCACGGGGGTAGACTTCACCTTGGAGGAGGCAATGCGGGCAGGCGAGAGGATAGTCAATCTAGAGCGCGCATTTATAGTGAGGGAAGGTTTCAGAAGAGAGCACGATTCGATCCCAAGGAGAATGAAGGAAGAACCCGTTCCATCCCAATACTATGGTCCTTTGAAAGTGGAGGATTTCAACATGATGCTCGACGAATACTACGAGCTGCGGGGCTGGGATAAGAAAACGGCTATTCCAACTAAAAGGAAGCTCGAACAACTCGGACTGAAATATGT
Organism: uncultured Candidatus Bathyarchaeia archaeon; assembly: GCA_964487485.1. Classification (GTDB taxonomy): domain Archaea; phylum Thermoproteota; class Bathyarchaeia; order 40CM-2-53-6; family CAZAQQ01; genus CAZAQQ01. The sequence continues at coordinate 6,237 of CAZAQQ010000055.1, forward strand.
AGTAGAGGACCTAAGGAAGCTCGGAATTGAGGTGAAGTAATGTGCCTGTAGTCTACGTTAAGTATACCTGCCAAACGGTGGTGATGACTGGGAAGTTTGATGAAACCATTGAAACAAACGAGAAGACCATTGGGGGCCTACTTTCGGAACTAAATAGGAATTATCCTGGTTTCAAAGATATCTTCATAACACCTGAACATGGCATCTTGAATCTGAGAACCATGATAACCATAAAAAGAGTTGGAGTAACGCCGTTCGGGGTTTTCGATCCCAATACTGAAATAAGGAATGGCGATAAGATCCTATTCTGGTAGAATCAAAACTAGGGTTGCTTTAGGTCCATGGACATAAGCTCCAACGCTTTGTTTCAGTTCACTTCTAGCGTTAGATTGGGGTCAAAGCGTCTAATTGCCTAGTTTCAATGAACAAGCGAGTCTATTCGAACTTGGGTACTGTGCGAAGATGGTTCTTTCTAGCAGTAGGTTTTCATCGCCTTCGAATACTGTTTTGCTCGGCTTCTAAATCTGCACCATTGATCCAGCGCAAACATTTTAAGGCGACGACTAACGACTTTACGTAGGTGGACGGAAGGGAGAAAAATGTCCACAGAAAAATACAAGAGCCATATTTCACCGCGTACGAAAGCTGGCGCTGCTATGCTGGTGTGGATAATATTCTGCTATCTCATGGTGGAATGGCCTGTTCTGGAGTTCGCTAACAGAATACACCCCTTCATAGGTGGAGTGTCATTCCTGTACTTCTGGCTAAGCTTCTGGTACATCCTGCTAGTCATCGGAATCTTCGTGACGGCTTGGAAAGTTTGGAAGCCATAGGAGGAGTAGTAGATATGGAAGCTTGGTTAATCGCAACCTCAATACTCATCGGCTACATTGTGCTCTGCATCATATTAGGAATAGGCAGTTGGAGAATTCTGAAAGTAGACTTAGAAGACTACTTCGTTCTGAGTAGAACAGCGGGATTCGCTCTACTTTATCTTGGCATAGTTGCTACCTACCACAGCGCTTTCGCTATTCTAACCTCTGCTGCTGTGTTTCGATCGTTCGGAATTGCATTTTGGGCCGCTGGTACTTGGACCTTTATGACGGGAATTTGTACATACCTGCTTGGATACCGCTTCTGGCTTCTGGGCAAGAAATATAGTTACATAACTCCAGGGGATCTCCTCTCAGACTACTATGAGAGCAACCTGCTAAGAATAATTATCGCCGTGGTTTATGCGATCTTCATGGTTCCCTACATAACTGTGCAGGCAATTGGGCTGGGAATCATAACATCCATAGCCAGTTTTGGCAATATACCCTACGAGGTTGGGGTAATTGCGCTTTTGGGCGTCACTGCTCTATACCTAACCCTCGGCGGTGTCAGAGCCATATACTGGACAGACTTGATGCAAGGAATATGGATGTTCGTAGGTATATGGGCGGGAGGGCTGTTCCTAGTGTTCTCACTTTTCGGCGGTCCTGCTGGAATGTTCGAAGCTGTTGCAAAGGTGAAACCTGAGCTCCTGAGCTTGCCCGGCGTTGCTAGATACGCCCCATATCCCATGTGGTTTAGCTGGCTACTACTCTTTGCGGTCGGAATAGTCTTGCAACCTCAAATATGGATGAACTACTATACAGCACGGGATGCCAAGACCATGAAGTGGCTTGGAGCTACCACGCCTCTCTACTTGATGTTCATATATGTTCCGGCGGCTTTTATAGGGCTATCAGCCGCTGCTTTGGAGGCGCAAGGACGTTTCCCAGAGCTCGCCTCCATGATAAAGACTTTTGGCACAGCGGATGTGGTCTTTCCCGCTATGATGATGAAGTATGCTCCGGCATGGTTCACAGGCTTGGTTATGGCTGGCGCGGCGGCTGCAGCTATGTCTACCGCCGATAGAATGTTCAACAGTACCACAGCTGTCTTGGTGCGGGATCTTTATCAGCGCTACATAAAGCCTCAAGCCTCTCAGAAGCATCTAGTAAATGCGAGCCGCTTCCTAGTATTGCCTCTGTACCTGCTCGGATGCTGGTTCGCGTTGATGAAGCCAGGCATACTCTTTGAGATAGTCTTGATTGCAGGAGCTGGCACTCTCCAACTCTTACCAGCGGTTATCGGAGCTATTTACCCAATGCGATTCAAACTTACCAAGGCAGGTGTGATCAGCGGCATAGTGGTGGGCGCCTTCATGCAGTTTCCGCTATTGCTCTTTCCGCGCTGGGGTTGGCTTCCCAAAGAGTGGCTTAACCCCTACGACTTCCACGCAGGCGTATGGGGTTTGGTCTTCAACATAATCATTGCAATAATCGTCAGCCTCTTCACGAGGAAGCCCTCG
>CAZAQQ010000056.1:0-8517 GCA_964487485.1 uncultured Candidatus Bathyarchaeia archaeon
CTGGCCAAGTACCTGATCGGCGTGTCCGAGGTTCTATTTGGCAATCAAAACATGCTAAGCGCAATTTTTGGTGCCGTTACTCTAGTGGTGGCTTATCTCACTTCTAGGAGGATGTTTGGGCCTTCACTGTTTGGGTTGGTGCCAGTTTCCATGCTCAGCTTCGACAGAATGTTTCTGAGTTACTCCGCCACCTCCACGCTGGATATCTACCTGACCTTCTTCGTCGCGCTGTCAAGCTTGCTGTTCATTCATGCAATTAAGAAGCCGGCTTTCTTTGTATTGGTTTCAATCTCTCTCGGCCTTGCTTTTTCTTCCAAGTGGACAAGCCTATTTCTTCTTCCCGCATTAGTGCTCTATCTCTTGATCAGAAGAGAGTGGAGAAGCCTGAAATGGTTTCTAGCCTCCCTTCCCCTTGCTGCGTTAACATACTGTCTTTCGTATCTTGCCTTCTTCACAAGCGGACACACAATCTTGGACTTCATCAGTCTACAAACAGCCATTTACAACTTTCAACAAAACAGACGATACCTCATCAATTTCCCGCACCTAAAGATTCTGCTTTACTTGCTCACAGGAATCGAGGGACCTGCAACATTCACATCTATTGATCTAGCAGGAACTAAATTAGTCAAATATGGCTTAGGAATGACTGAGTACTTCAACCCATTCACATGGGCTACTTCATTTTCAGCGGCGTTACTTGCCCTCTATTACATCCGTAATAAGTCAGGCGATAGCGCCCTATTACTTCCCCTATGGTTTTTCAGCTTTCTTTTTCCCATGTCGGTAGGGCAAACGTATGTGTGGTATCTCCTACCAGTTTTGCCTTGCGGGTTCATGTCTATTGCATACGTTCTGAAGAACATGTACGACGATGCTAAGAGCAAAGACCTAGCAGGGTACTCGGTCTTAACGTACCTGCTTGCTCAATTCGTTTGGTCAACCATGATCTATGTGCCTACGTTCGTTGAAATCTCAGGATGAAAATCTTCGAAGTTAGGATCCCTTTCCCCGAGAGCATTTCTTGACCACCATCTTGTTAGTTCGTTGAGAGAGCGGAGGTCTCAACGATAGCGGCTCTGTCAGTGGTATTCCACAGTATCTCCGAAAGTGAGATTTAATTTTCTAAGGTGGGTTATGGCTGGCGCGCCGATCGATCCTGCTCTTGCGTTTGACCCACTGCCGCACGGAAGGGCCCCTCATAAGAGATGAGGGCCCCAACGAGTATGCCAACTTATATTCAACACCTATCCTAGATGAGATGGAAATGGTTATGGGCTACGTGAAGGTTGCAACGAAGATAGGGAACCCGGCTGATAGGTCTAAGTCCATTCGTCTAGACCTTTTGGCCGACACTGGAGCGATTTACACAGCCATCCCGGCAAGCCTACTTGAGAAGATAAGCATAGAGCCAAAGTCCACGAGGAGGTTCAAGCTTGCGAACGGCAAAGTAGAACAATATCCAACCGGTGAGGCTTATGTCGAGGTCGCTGGAGAAGGGGTCACATCGGTTGTTGCCTTCCTTCCTGAAGGTTCAACGCCCATCTTGGGGGTCACCACCTTGGAGCTCTTGGGATTGCAGGTCGACCCGACGACAGGTGAACTCAAACCTCTCGAACTTCTGCTTCTCTAGGCGACAGGCCAGAGGTATTATCCCACTTGCGACACATGAAACAGCTGATTAAGCTCGACTGAAGCCCGCACCGTGCACCTCGCACATCATCAAAACCGAAATTGCTGGCTTCTTTGGAACCCTCATCTAACTCAGTCGAATCTCTCAACCCCCAACTCCTCAGGAATATGCCTAATCTACTTGATCAGATTAGTGTTGAGGAACATGCTCATAAAATTGGTTCATGAAAATTTCATATTCCTTACAAAGCTCTGTTAGCTTTGTCTTCTGAAGATCCCTCTGCGTTCATGGAGCTTTGAAGCAGTTGTGACGTATGCATCTGTTAGCGCAAGTAGCCTCTGTCTAAACGTGTTTAATGTCCAGGTGCAATGATTAAATTGTGCTTTCAAGGTATTCATAGGTTATTTCGGAGATTCATATCCATTGTCCGAGATGGTTGACTGCGCTTCGACAATAGTCTCTACAACTTTTCTGGTTTATTCCTCTTGGAGTGATCTGAAGACACGGGAGGTTTCGAACAGGGTTTGGCTTGTTTTTGCTCCGATAGCTGCCATCATTACTTTGTTTAGAGTGTTGTTGTTGCCAAACTTGCTTCTCAGTTCCGTGATTTCAGTTTGTCTAACCGTATTACTTTCCCTTGTCCTTTTCTACGCCGGGTTTTTCGGGGGCGCCGACGCCAAAGCCCTTATCTGCATCGGTTTGGCCAACCCTACACCCCCTCAGCTGGGCAATTTCCCGATCAGTTCTTCTCTCCCATTTTTTCCAGTTATCGTTCTGTACAACTCTTTCTTTGTTGCGGTCCTGACAGTAATTTACGCGCTGTCACGCAATATAGCTTGGTGGAAGAGGAAAGGGCACCTGTTCAGAGGCCTTGAGCATGAGCGTTTCTGGACAAAACTCTTTGCCTTGGCAACCGGTTACAAGACAGATTTCTCAGAGCTCCAGCACAAGATTTTCCTTTACCCATTAGAGGAGGCCTATGAAGAAGGCAGCAGTATCAAAAGAAGATTCAGAATTTTCGTAGGTGCTGAAGTTGAAAGAGATGTTCTCGTCGAGAGACTAACTCCCTATGTTGAAGCTGGTTCAGTTCCATCATGTATTTGGGTTACCCCAGCGCTTCCCATGCTTGTCTTCGTCACAATCAGCTTTCTCTTGACATCAACATTTGGCGACATTGCATTTTGGGTGATTCTCCAATTCTTCAAACATCTGTAGAGGTCGGAGATAACCTAAGGTACTATTCTTCGAGAACTCACAAACTGCGTCGCTAGCACTGAGTGAAGATAGGAAAGAAAGTGAACAGGGAGAAAACAGTGAAGGCGAGGAGATAGAGTAAACCAGCACTCACAGCTATTTTCTTATGGCTAGTTTCAGCATAGATCCCTTCCAGGAAGTAGGCAATGAGAATGACGCCTATAGATAGAACAGGAAGCATGTAATGCTCACTCATGGCGAGAGGCTGTCCAATTGAGAGTGAGGCGAGACCAACAATTTGCCACAACGACAGGAATAGTAGAGCATTGTTTTTCCGGCTATGAGCAAGGATTAGGCTTAGAACAGATGAAGCTGGAAGAAGAGGCCATAACAAGGGATTGAAGACTTGGCTTAGCAAAAGACCATGTCCCACAACTATAGGTCCAATCGCCGGGTCAACTTCAATAATGTTTATCGGCATTTTGACACCGCACAACAAGACGCTTAGATTTGAAATTACGCCAAAACCCTTCGCCTGTCTTACCTGCATTTGAAAGTTCAACATCTCCCTCTGAAGGTTAAGGAAGTCTGTCAGGGTACTGTGATTCAGAAAGAATGCGAAATATGTTGAGACGTAAACCAATATGATCAGAGGGACGCTGGCGAGAAGCCACTTAGTTGATTGCCACTTTCTTTGCGCAAGCAGATACAAAAACATAGTAGCTATCAGGAAGCCAGAGGACCATTTTGAAGCAAGAGCCAAACCTAAGGAGAGAGAAAGCAAGGCTAAACGGAGGAAACTTCTGTCTTCATCCAAAAACAATAGGATCGCTAGACAAATGAAGAAGTTGGCATATATGTCGAGCATTGACACGCCGGAGAGGCCGATGAAAATCTTGTCTACGCTAAGCATATAGATCGGTATCAAGGCGAAGGCCTCACAGCGCAGAGCTTTCTTAGATATTAGGAATATTAGGAGCAAGGTGAGCAAGCCGAAGAGTAAGCCCATGACATTTTCGTTTCTGAAGATAATCTCAGAAAGGCCGATTAGGTACTTCGCTAGGGGAGGATGCTCAAAGTTAATCAGGTTTGGGCTTACCCCATGGATGTACAACCATCCAGCATAGGCATACTCCGCCTTATCGTTTGGCGGAGCCCACAAAGCGGCGTCTGGTTTGTCTGGAAAAAGGAACATGCCTTTTTTGTATCGCCTGTAGAAACTCAGGCTTGCTTCGGGGTCATAAGGTCTTGTTAGCGCACCTGAAGACATTGAGAGGAGGTTTAGCGCGAAAATCGCTAATAAAAGAATGAATGCGACTTTGATTAGCCAGCTGCCGTCGATGAGCCTTCCGAGTTTCTTGAAGGAACTAAGGCTCAACTATGCTCCTTCCAAGCCTAAGAGACTATTGAGGTTCATACAGTTTCTTGCAGCTTTCGCAATAAACATAATTTGTGTGGGAGACGCGTAGGAGAGCTGTTCCGCAAGAGGGGCAGGGCAATGGCGGTTCGGCTTTTGGAGCAACAGCCCTAAGTTTGCGCGTTTTTCTCCTAGCTGAGAGAACGTATGCACCTAGACATGAAGAGATTGCTGCTATTACTATGATGTAGATGGTTGTGTAATCAGTCCTCCAAACTGCTACTACAGTGAGAGGAGAGTTAATTCGAATTGTTACCCTTGGCGCCGGGGTGCTGATGTCCCCTGTCCAACCTTCAAATATATGCTTCACACCCAAGACGCCGAGGACTCCGCTTGCAGGCACTACAGAGGAGTTGACGTAAAACGTTGCCATAGAACCTGCGTCGTACCACCCAGCGCCTTTAGGATCACCATACTGCGAATCGACACCAAGTGAGTACTGAATTTTGTAAAGAAATATTATTGAGCCGGCTCCTGTGCAATTCCTTAGACTGTTGGAGCAATAGTATCTGCTTAACAAATCTACGAGCACGATTGAGTCGACGGAAATCTCGTAAGAAGTCCTGTTCAGCTCTAGCACCCGCAAATCCATAGTTCTCATCAGTCCTTTCGAAACTCCGTCAATCGCAAGTCTTGTTGACTGAGTCCTCGGAAGACCTAGAACGGAAACCGAGACTATGTAGCTACCTACTGGAGGAGTACTGTATTTGACTACCAACTTCGGAGCCGACGATTCACCATCCTTGGAGAAGAAACGCACTTTCGCTTGATAAACCTGGCCTTCCCAATAGCCCACTGGCCTAATTACTTCCGTCAGCATTCTAGCGCCCAAGGAAATTTGCACATCCCGCGTGATGTTTATGCTATGATAACCCTTACCTTTGACTTGAACAGAATCCGTTGGAAGAAATTCTCTGGGCAAAGTTGGCGCATTGCTCCAACTCATCTTGGTTTCATTCCAACCATTTTCTGGGCAGTAGAAGGCTCCGACGTTCATGGTTCCGTTCACTTCATTGGCGTAAATGCGTAGCTCCGCTGAGACTATCCTTGCATTGAGTGGTATCTGGCTCAGGTTGAACTTTAGGAAAGCGTATTTGTAGATTGTCAGGCTCGTGACATAGTACTCTACGTCTAACTCCCCTCTCCTACCATAGATGGTCACAGGGGTATCGGAGCTGATGAAAGAGTCCTCAAGCGGCCAAATTTCAGGTATCTCTTCAACTGCCTGTACGCTGGGAATCAAAGGATGGAAAACAAGGGTTAGAACTACTATCGAAAGGCATAGGGCACAAGAAATGAAATTCTTCACGTTCTGCTGACCCTTTCTACGGTTTCTTCTGCTGCTCCCTGTAGCGGTTAGACAATAAATGTTTGATGTCACCGTCCACAGCACCCTCGCGTGAATGGCAAAGGATCACGTATCGACTGGGAATCGACTTAATGGCGTTTTAGCATCTGTTTCCAAAGGGTTGTAAAGGGAACCTTTGCTGTCGCGCATACTGTTAGCCTACACCTGAATAGACGCCTTTTTCAAAGCCTTAAATATTCACCTCGAATTCTAGAATTGGTCAAGAGATGGTTAGAATGCTAATTCCTTTGATAGTCCTAATATGCGCAGCTGCTTTGGTGTTAGTTGCTTTTCTATCAAGGCACATAAGTGCTCAAGATTCTGGAACCGATAGAATGCGGGAGATAGCTTCAGCCATAAAGTCTGGAGCCGAAGCCTACCTTAAGAGGCAATATAAATCCATAACGGTCATAGCCATTATTTTCGCCGCCCTTTTCGCTTTAGCAATCAGGGATCCCGCAAGTCCACTACTGGGCATTCAAACCTCCTTCGGTTTCATACTGGGTGCTTTATGCTCAAATTTGGCTGGTTACATAGCTATGCGCGTTGCGGTAAGCGCTAACGTGAGAACAGCGTCAGCCGTCAGGAAAAGCTTCGACAAAGCCTTGAAGATAGCTTTTAGGGGAGGCTTAGTCTTTGGCTTGGCAGTAGTTGCCATGAGCCTTCTAGGCATAACAGGCCTGTACCTGCTGTTCGACAGGGATCCAAGATTAATAGTTGGTTTCGGGTTTGGAGCAAGCTTCGCAGCTTTGTTCGCTCAGCTTGGAGGGGGGATCTATACGAAGGCAGCGGATATGAGTGCGGATTTGGTTGGCAAAGTCGAAGCTGGAATTCCAGAGGATGACCCGAGAAACCCAGCTGTAATAGCGGATAACGTGGGCGACAATGTAGGCGACATAGCTGGGAGAGGAGCAGACTTATTCGAGTCCATCACTGGGGAAAATGTTGGAGCCATGATCCTTGGGTTAGCTCCAGCAATTGTCGCTCTGTACGGGGTGAACGGTGTGTTTTTTCCGCTGGTTGCCAGAGCCTTCGGGTTAATCGCGACGATGATTGGATTACTGTTTGTTTATGCCAGAAGTGAAAGTGAAGATCCCTTTAAGCCGTTGTTAAGGGGTTTGTTTGTGGCTACGTCTCTATGCATAGTCTTCTTCTATTTTCTAGTCATGGTTCTTCTAAAGAACTCTATGAACCTATTTCTGGCAGCTCTCGTCGGAATAGTAGCCGCTGCAGTAATAACCCTGATCACCAACTACTACACTTCCTACAGCAAGAAGCCTGTGCTAGAGATAGTTGACTCCGCTAAGGGAGGTGCAGGCCCAGGTATAGCGACAGGCCTTGCAATCGGGATGGAGTCTACAGGAATATTCATAGCTGTTATTTCTGCGGCAATTTTGATTTCATTCGCCTTGGGGGGAGGTCTCCCAGTTTTGGTCGGCAAAGCCTCTTGGAAGGCTATTGAAATGGGAGTTTATGGAACCGCCATTGCCACCATGGGTATGCTGTCGGTTTGCCCGATGATACTGGCCCTAGATGGTTTTGGGCCCATAGTTGATAACAGCAGTGGCATACTGGAAATGTCAGGCCTATCGGGTGAAGGAAAAGGAATATCTGAAAAAATGGATGCCATAGGGAATACGACTAAGGCCATAACGAAAGGTTACGCAGTAGGCTCAGCTTCACTGTCGGCTTTTCTGCTTTTCTTCGCCTTCATCGAAGTAGTTGGTTTGAAAGGAATAGACATAAGCAAGCCAGCTGTCTTCATCGGAGCCTTCCTAGGAGCTATGTTAGTGTTCCTTTTCAGCGCCTTGGCCATAAAGGCTGTGGGCAAAACTTCATCGAAGATGATTGAGGAAATTAGGAGGCAATTCAGGGAGATCCCGGGAATCCTTGAAGGTAAAGCTAAACCTGACTATGCTAGATGCATCGACATAAGCGCTAAGGCTGCGCTACAAAACATGGTGGCTCCAAGCCTCCTAGTAATTGTTCTACCCATAGCGGTAGGGTTAGTTCTAGGCGCTGAAGCCATCGGCGGCCTACAGATGGTTGGAATAATAACTGGAGTATTATTGGCCTTATTCATGAATAACGGCGGTGCAGCCATGGACAATTCCAAGAAGTATGTTGAAGCTGGAAACCTGGGAGGAAAAGGATCTCCAATTCATTCAGCTACTGTAATAGGGGACACTGTTGGAGATCCATTGAAGGACACTGCTGGCCCCTCAATTCATGTCGTAATTAAACTCTTGAACACCATAGCCCTAGCCTTAGCGCCTCTATTCATACTCTACGCCCTCATGTAAACTCCGTCGCAGGGCTGTCCAATCAAAAGGCGAGCTACCGAGGATCGATGCAGGTTCGTGATCCTATGTGTAGACAGTTCTGTAAGCCTTATATAATGACTAGGCCGCCTACTATTCAAGTCATCCAGTGAAAGGGATAGAAACCGAATACAACGTGGGATGATGAATCCCAAGAATGCAGTTAGGGGAAAACATACGGTGCTTGGGCCGCTACTTAGATTCTTTCCGTTTGGGATAGATGAAAAACCTGCAACTGTGCTATGTTCTTCAGCTATTCTCGGGGTTGGCCAGCTAGTAGTGTGAAGTTCTCAAGAATCCCTCTGCAAAGAGCTTGGGATTAATCGCGGAAGAGAGGTGAAAAATTTGAGTTTTGAAAGAAAACGATCCAGCGGCGGGTCAATGGCTAAACCTGTTGAAGAAGGTAAGGAATACGAAGTCGATATTAAAGAAACAAGCCGCAGAGGCGATGGCGTAGCTAGGATTCAAGGATTCGTCGTTTTCGTACCAAACACGAAGCCTGGTGACCACGTGAAAATCAAGGTAACGCGGATGGGAAACAGATTCGCCGTGGGAGAGGTACTACCGTAAAAGCATATTGTCCTCGCGCTCCAGACGCTATGTC
>CAZAQQ010000057.1:0-8429 GCA_964487485.1 uncultured Candidatus Bathyarchaeia archaeon
CCAAGCCGTTGTCTTTCTGTATCCAGAATCCTGAATAGGACTTGTTATAGAACTCGCTAAAGCCTAGAATGTAGAACTTGACAGTAGACCAATCTGCGTAGATTACACTTCCATCAGGGTAAGTTCCATTTATGACACACACTCCTCTCAGGTTCCCGTAGGAGTTTCTAGCTTCCACTATGATGTTGCCGCCGTACGCTTTGCCAGTGGCGCTTCCTATAACCCTTCTTTCAGTATCCCTCGGAGTTTCCCGCAGTCCCTGTGAAGGGTCTGTGAACTGTATTGTTCCCGATATGACGCCTCCCATATAGAGAGGTATGGTAATCCCGTTCATGATTGTGGTCGGTGTTGTAATCGTCACGGTTACAGTGGTTGTCTGGACGTACCCCCAAACCCATGCTTTAAGGGTATACGTGCCGGGTCCGAATCCGCAGTATTCCGTGTAGTAGGGTGGATAATCACAGTATTTGGTGCTGTTGTTTGTGAAGAGGCTGAAAGTGTCGGTTGTTCCGCCTGAAGTGTTTCTGCTGAAGAAACCCACTATTCCGCCAGATCCGTCGTAAGCTTCAACCGTGTAGTTTAGAACAGACGCAGGGTCAATTTTGATGTTTCTGATTACTACTTTAAGCCAATCATGGTCTTTAGATTCAATCGGGCCTATTCGGGTATTGTAACTCACAGTTCCTTTGATTCCACATCCCCTATCCAGGTGGATGTCAATAAAAAGCAGTTTTTGCCCTTTACCGAGAGGCCCGATACGCGTCCCAAGTTTCGTTAGGACATAGGCAAATCCAGTGTCTGGGCAATATCCCGCAGAAGCCTCTAGCTCATATGTTCCCGCGTAGAGGCCTGTTAGATTGTAGAACCCTGTCGTCGAGTTGACGAAAGCTCTGGCTCTGGCACCAGTGTTTACTTCAGTAGCGTATACAACGCCTTTCGTCTTGATTATTACGCTGGTGCTTGAGTCACGAATGTAGCCGCTGACGCTGCAGGGGTCTGTCCCAATACTTACTTGCACCGAAACCACCTCTGTCGCATTCATGGGAAAATAGGCCAGCCCATTCGCAGCTGTGTTCTTCGCTATGTATATGGGAAACTGATACAAGCCTGCTGTAGCCGGAGCCCTGAGGTTCGTCATATAGATGTATTGGGGGATAGACGGGGAAGCGTAGAAAGTGATGTAATGAGTTGCATTGCGACTGTGGATCTCCACAAAGTACGGAGCGTTCCTATCGTATTGAGAAGCGTTTGGCACGTAATATGGCGTGTATGGGCAAATCTTGCCCGGATCCGGTCCGTATGAAAGATAAGGGTAATGAATACTCTCGTCAATCACAGAGTAGAAAAAATAGTCGTTGGTAATGGTTGAGGTGACGAATGAAGTGTCATTTTCCCCACTGACCACACCTCTCAGGAATTCTCTTGGAACCTGAATTCTAACTGCAATTCCCGATTGTTCTATTTTGAATGTGATGTCCCCTGTTGTGCCGGAGAAGATGCCCCAGTATTTTGAAGGTGTGACTGAAGCAGATTTGGCATTAGCGTTGGGAACCTCTATTCTTAGATACGCCTCAAACAACGGCGTCATTAGCAGCAATGCAAGCATGGCGACGATTGTCACAGAAAGCCTTGTTCGCAAGCTCAAAACCGCCAACATTACACAAAGAACCCAAACACCACAAAAGCCACTATCATTAATACTGTTGAGTGCTTTAAACCATCTTTTATGGATCCTGAACTCATCTTCCCGCCTGCTAGGCCCGCTAGAAATGCTTCAATCACCGCCATATGGAAGAAGATGCGGGTATAAGCCTCTGTCGGTGCTGCTAGGAACATAAACCCTTGCGTGCTTACATCTGAAAATGTTGAAAAGAACGATGTTACGAGAATGAAGACGGTGAATAGGAAAACGAAGAATGATATGTACATTACAAGTATGTAAGGTCGCATCTGCGACCTCCTTTTTCTTTCCAATTCCTGAATTGCCTGAACATGCATGCTAGCTGTCTCAATGCTCTCTTGAATATTCCCACCAGTCTTGCTAGCCTCTGAGATTAATAGGGCCGCACGTCGAGCCAGCAAAGTATCGCAACGGTCTGCAAATGATTTAAGAGCATCGTCGAAGGGCGTTTTCCAAGTTAGCTGAGCTACCATTTTCCTCAACTCTTTCGTCAACGGGCCATAGTCCCGTTCGGCTGAAACCTCAATTGCACGGGTCAAAGTCAGGCCTGTTCTGCCCGATTCTGCCACATTGCGAAGTAGTGTAGGCAGATTCGCGTCGATTAAGCTCTTCCTTCTATTGTCCAAGTAGAAGTTTATCGAAGGAATAAACAGTGAAGTCATTAAACCAACTATGGCGAAATGATCCCATGAAAGAACCGCCGTGTTCTTTATGAGAGAGATGTTTTCCACCTGCAGCATTATTATTGCGAAGGCGGTTGAGTTTGGATAGTCTTGCAGGCGTATTTGAATCTCATCGATCGTGCGGTTAGTTTGGCCTGCGATGTTTATCATCTTCGTTGTTTTTGAGGTTTGATTGCTAACGCTGAATATGGGCCTTATGAGTTTACTCTTGTCTTTAACATAGATCGTGCAACTAGCGTTGGGCGATAGGGAAAATGTAACTGTCATGTATGGATATCTCTTCGGCGAAATCGTGACACTGCGTTTATACCATACGAATTCAGTTCCGCTATCGTTACATAGTAACCATATCCTACCCCCCTTTAGCATTCCATACTGCTCGCGAGTAACGCCCTTCGCCGAATCCAGCGACCAAGCCGAAACATCTTTAAAATCGTCGACGTTTGCCGGCGCCGACCAATCCATGATGTTCAACGATCGATCGGGGTAGAATAGCGCGGCGCCGACTCCAGCGATAGCCATGCCAATAATCACCGATGCCAAACAGACAATTTTCTTCCTCCTTCCTGTCACAAGGCCTAGAGCACTCCGAGCATACGCGCCTAGGCTTGACAGGTATGGTCTTAACTTGGCATGTTGCTTCACCTTTTTCAGCCCTATTTTTTTCGGAAGCTCCGGTTTCATGTATGTCCCTCATCCCTTGGGTTGTAGGCCGTCTACCAATATCAAGAAGAAGGCTCCGCACACTGGGATTAAGATAAAGGCGATGAGATACATGAACTGGAAGGCGCCTAGGCCGCCGATGGTTCCGCCAACCATAGCCATTATGGAAAGCATTATCACGAGGAATAGTGGGAATGCAATGAGCATTATGACATAGACTTCAGCCAGCATTACAAGGTTGTCGATGAACTGTCGAAGCATCAGGTTCTGTTTCTTCATCAGTTGCCTCGTCGAGTTCAGCAAGAATTTTTTCAAATCGCCTCCAGTGCGAATTGTGGTAGCGAAGCCTCTGAGCAAGTTGGAGTACGAATGTGATGGTGAGCGTTCGCTTTCAGAGTCAATTGCTGAAATGACATCATGCCCCAACAAGTCGATTTTGCCCACAATCCTCTTGATCTCATCGGACAAAATCAGCTTTGAGTCCTGTGCAGCAGCGGAACGGAGAATCCTCTCAGGCGAAACGCCAGCGCAAGCTAGAACCGTGAAGTAACTAGCGGTGTGAGAAAGAAGTTGGTCCATTCTCTCGCCGCGAGAGCTTGCCTTGAGGTGTGGATACGCATACATGACGAGAAATGTCAAAGCTCCGGAGGAAAGTGGTACTAGAAAACCTAGGTGCGGAACCCAATGTGAAAGCGTACGCGCAAAAAACGCAGAAAAAGGCCAAACTAAGAAGAGGATTGAAACAGTTGCAGTAGACACTATTATTGATATTAGAGAGCAGAGGAAGATTCCGCTGACGTAGGCTTTGAGTCCGACTCGAAGCCCAGACCTATCCAAAGGTTGCTCCAAGCCACGAAAAAAATGGTACGCTCCCTCCAAGTGCTTTCCCAGACGATTGAAAGCAAAGTGGTAAAACCCCGGAGCGGATTGCCCCTCGATTTTTTCCTTTGGCCTTTTGATTCGAAGCACCCCAGTCACAAGACTGAAACCACTTCGACAATGCGCGCCCAGGCTTGCCGTGTATGCTCTTAACTTAGCGTTTTGCTTCATTTGCCTCAGCCCCAATTTTTTCCACGAGCTTTAACGGGTCTAGGTAGTATGATCTGATTACTTCGACCACGTCCTCGAACTCATGGATGTTTTTTTCAACCATCCAATCGATTACTTTCTGTTTATTGTCCAATTCCTCCAAGGCTTTATCATAGTCTATTCCATGGCGCTTCGAAATTCTTTCCAGAAGGTAGCTTCTTCCGTAGTAGGTGTAGGAATCTGTTCTTGGATCCCACTTAAAAACGTCGTTTGTCAAAATGTGTTTTGTGACAGGGTCTATCCCGACGATTTCGGAGATGGCGACTATTCTTCTTACGGGCCTATCTTTCAATAGAACCCTAGCTTGAACAGCTATTACATCCATCGTTGTTATAAGTTGCCTAGGGATGTTCATGGGTTCAGCTTCAAGCCGGCGAATAGTTGCCTCAACAGAATCTGCGTGTAAGCTGCACATACCACCATGACCAGTGGCTATGGCTTGAAACAAGGTATATGCCTCTGTCCCTCTTACTTCGCCAACTATGATGTACTCAGGCCTTTGCCTCATAGCATTCTTGAGCAAATCGAATAAGGATACTTCAGCAATCTTGCTACCTGAACCGAAGCTAGTGCGGACAACAGACGGAAGCCAGTTTTCATGCGGTAGTTGCAGCTCAGGCGTATCCTCTATAGACACTATTTTGGCTGTTGGCTTGATGAACATTGAAAAAGAGTTTAGCGTCGTAGTCTTGCCACTCGCCGTGCCGCCCACAACAATTAGCGATGCCTGCTTCTCAATGACATGCCAGAACCAAGCCGCCAAACGTGAAGAAAACGTGTTAAGCTTAATCAAGTCCGTAACAGTGAAAGGCCTCTCACGGAATTTCCGAATAGTGAAAGATGACCCTCGTCGCGTAACCTCCTTTTCGTAGGTCAGCTGAATCCTCGATTGGTCTGGAAGACTTCCGTCAACAACAGGCTGCGCGATAGATATGGCCCGACCGGTGACATAAGTCAGTTTCACAATAAGCTTATCCAAAGTCTCAGGCTTCTCGAAAACAACGTTTGTTGGAATGGATTCAAACTCTCTGTGCCAAACGTAAATCGGCAGGTCATAGCCATTACAGGAAATGTCTTCGATTCGAGGATCCCTCATCAACGGGTCTATCCTATCAAAGTATATGAAGTCCCTGACCAAGTAATACATTACTCTCTCAAGAGACCCCTCACTCAGTCCTATCCTGTAGTTCTTAGTTGTTGCCTGCACCAAGTTGCGCAAGTATTGTTCCGCTTTATCGGTACTGCCTAACCTCCTAAAATCAACTTCCAGTTCATCAACCAACAACTTCTTGATTTCGTCTAACCACACCCTTTCTTCTTCGGTGAGAGGTGCTTCCACAACCAAATATTTCGCCTGACCAGACCTTTCTCTAATGATCAAAGCCTGAGCGAAAGGTTCGTTCAGATAGTAGCGTTCAATTATCTCAACAGGCCTCAAGATCGGGGTAGCCGATGCTTCCGTTACCGTCTGCTGAGGAAACGATTGTTTAGACATCATAATCATCTCTAGACGACATGAGTGAAGGTATCTGCCATTAACCCCCTATCCGTTATAGAAAAAGGTAAAGACAGCGGTTCAGCCCTGACCCCCCGCATTTTCCAGAAACGCATCTTCCCCTCGAACTGCATTTTTCCAAGCTCAAGATCAACAACGACATCGGCGATATGCGAGATGATTGCCAAAGTCTTCTTGTCGTGCATCTCCATGAAAACTGGCAGAAAAACTATGCCCTTCGTCTTTCGCACTTGAGAAGATACAATTTCAAGAAGCTCAATTGTAGGAAGCGTACTCTGCATCAATAGAATATCTGACAATGAGTCGAACAATATGACGTCACCGTCCTTGAGCTGCGAGAGGATAGCGCGTCTAATCAAGACCATTAGATCGAATTTTGGTCCGGCTTGAGGCGCCATCATTAGCGAATCAACTTTCTGCGTGTAAGCGTCGACAAATAGCCACAGATTCTTACTCTCAAAATTCTTAACGTCCCATCCATAGAGAACCATCTCGTCTCTGATGTATTCTGGGTCTTTGATGACTGTTAAGTAGAAAACCCTCCGTCCAGCCAAAGCAATGTGAAATAGTGCTTGTTGCTGGAAGAGGCGTAAACATGTCTCTGAATTGCTTAGCAGCAGGACTAGGCTTCCAGACGGTAACCCTCCTCCAAGTCTCTCGTCTAGGCCAGCAACTCCAGTTTCAATTCTCATGACTCACATCTCCGGCCACTTTGTACAGTTCAAGAGCCTTCTCACGTTCCCGTAACATAAGTTTGCATTTAGCCGCGGAAGCATAGCATAGCCTAGCTTTCTCGAAATCCTTCTTTTCTTCCTGAGCCTTACCCTCCTCAAGGTAGAGCTCGCAAGCGGAAACGAAATCTCCCTCTTCCTCCAGCTCCACCGCCTTCAGCCACCTATCGCCTTCTTCACTGTCTTTCGTTTGGGGCTGCACATCCCTGACCATTTCCTCAAACTCAGCCTCAGTGTTAATCTCAATGCCCCCATCTCCTATCTCGAAAGTGCTGACCCTTTTGCTGTGGTCTGAGCCGCGGAGCTTCAAAACCTCAATTCTCCTAACACGTTTATTCCCTTCTCTGACATGGTAGAGACGTATGACGCCGTCTGCTAGGAAACTTTCCACAGTCATGCGACTTACTTTCCAGTCATCGGGGGCCTCAGTCACCAAAAGCGAAGTGCAGTCAAAGGACTTCAGCATTGAGACGAGTTTGAGCAGAACGCTTCTAAACTCTTCTTCACTCTTTGACTGCAACTCAATGGCGTCTAGGCAGTCCAACGCGACACGTTTTGCATTTATTTTCTGAACCGCATTGTATATTTCGAATAATATGGCGTCTAGGGTCACAGGCCGCGGCACAACGTATTTTTCACTGGTTCCAAGTCCTATCTTCGACGATGAAGCATCTACTAAGATTAGTTTTCCCGCCTCCTCCAGCTTCTCAGGTTCCAACCCTACGCTTGCGACGTCTCTGCGCAGCTGTTCAGGAGGCGTTTCGAATGTGACGTAGACACCATTCTCACCGTATTTCAACGCCCCGTTACTTAGGAATTGTACCGAGAAGATGGTTTTTCCAGCTCCAGCTGAGCCTGAAACAAGGTAGACTCTGTTCCTCGGCAAACCGCCCCTCACCAACTCGTCAAACCCCGGTATGCCACTTTTCACCCTAGCCGGGTCAATCTGCAAAATCTCCTGCTTTCGACTGACCGGGCGAATTTCTCTGTATTCCCGATAAAGTTGCAGCTTTTGAGTCAATTCGAACTACCCCATTGCTATGCTGTAGTACGCATGGCGATGAACGGTATTGTTACACCGTATTCATGGCCTTGGTAGGAGTAGAACACACCCATGAAAACGAAGTACTGCGTCGCTCCAGTGGGGAACTTGTTCGGACTGCTTCCAGCCATGGCAGATGAACTAAACTTCACTGTGACCTCAGGCCCAGGAGGTGTTGGGCTACTATAAAGCACATAAGGGTTAGTAACTTCATTGTAAGCTACGACGCCGGGACTGCCGCCTGGATAGTTGCTCTGGGGGTCTATGATGTAGAACGGAACGCTAGCGCCCAGTCCACCCTGCTTGTATTCCATATCGAAGAAGATGGTGTACTTTAGCAGTTTTACATCTCCTTGGCCAATATTCTGCATCTTGATATACCAAATCAGCGGTGTGTTGGAGGGGGCCACCCATCCCACTGGATCCATGTATGGCGTGGGGTGATCACTCGACGTATACTTGACAGACTCGTATTGGATAAGAATTCGTAATGGGCCAATGTCTACCCAACTCTGAGAGCCGCCGCCAAGTAACGATGGGAAAGGATAGATTTGGCTGAAAATTCTTCCACGATCAGTAGCAATTATCAATGTGTAAGTATTCCCGTCATTGATGTTTCTGTCGGTTTTCACGCGAATTCTGTGGTCTTTCTCCCCAAGTTTAACAGTGTAGTTGGAGAAGTAGTTCATCGTCAGGCCAGGAGCTTGTCTTTCAATAATCTTGAGGCTGTTGCCCGGAGATCCTCCGCGAATGTAGACGCAAGCTACTTGTACGCTTACGCCTCCTTCGTTGTTCACTGAGATGTCGAAGGTGTAGTAACTTGGGCCTGACTGAAAGTTGACAACGCCCGGATACAGGAATTCTATGTTTTCAGAAATTCTTTCTTGATCCATTTGGTTCATGTTTGCGACAACTTGCTGGTAAGCATCGTGCTGCATCATTGTCCAAATCATTAGGTTTAGGGCGAGCAACATTATGGTAACCATGAACACAGCGCCGAAAATTGTGCTTATTCCTCTTCTAT
>CAZAQQ010000058.1:0-5873 GCA_964487485.1 uncultured Candidatus Bathyarchaeia archaeon
CCGATTATTTTAGCGAGGGTTCTATGCCATAAATGTAGAGGCTACCTTGGTGCGCAACCGGAGTAGAAGTCGAAGATATCTCTTCTATGAAGGGCCTTTGTGGAGCTCTCCGAAAACTTTTTTTCTGGTTCAGTCATAGTTCTTTCGAGCAACCTATGCATCGACAGGAATCAGAGAACTACGCCCAAATGCTCCAATTAGAAAGAGAATTGATGCGGAAAGAGAGGCAAGTAGAGTATTTGCAAATGGAATTGAAAAGGTATCATAGCATAATTGAAGAGCTAAAACAGGGGATGAGGCCGGTTGGATCTATTGAGGAAGTGCGAGGCGATCAGGCTTTTGTTAGACTTGCGGGAGGTCAAGTCTTTCAGGTCTCAATCCCCCCTGAGTTCACGGATAAAATAAGCACGGAACGAGACGCTGTTTTATCTCCAACCCGAGGCGTAATAGTTGATGTGGTGGAGCGACCTAAGGAAAAATCCATATGGCAACATAGAGTCGAGGGAGCGCCGAAGGTTCGCTATGAGGATGTTGTCGGTTTAGCGAATGAATTGGTGGAATTTCGGAAAGCAGTAGAATGGGTGCTTGACTCATCAATTAGGGAAAGGCGTCAAAGAATAATAAAGGATGGAAGAATGTTAGAGGAAGCTGGCTCTGTTCTTCTCTTCGGACCCCCCGGAACCGGTAAAACCCACATTGCAAAAGCTGTTGCAGGATCTATCAGTGGCTACGGCCAGAAAACAAGCTTCCTCAAAATTGAGGGGTATGAAATAGTTTCGAAGTGGCTAGGCGAATCTGCTAGAAACGTGAAGGAAATCTTCAAGTTCGCTAGGGAAATCGCGCCGACGATACTGTTCGTAGACGAAGTCGACGCAATAGGTAGAGCAAGGTTAGATGTGACCACGGATGCTGGTAGAGATGTGCAGGGGATGCTAAATCAGTTGCTAATAGAATTAGGCGAAGGCTTTGATGTAAATACAAACGTAGCAGTTGTGTTTGCTACGAATTTGCCCGGGGTCATCGATCCAGCTCTAATGGACAGGATTAAGAGAGTTATTTATGTTCGGCCTCCTAGAACAAAGCGAGAGGTCAAAGACCTCTTTGACTTCTACTTATCTAAAGTGGAGTTTGATCCGTCGCTCGTAGAGAAAAACAGCCTTGCTGAAAACGTCTTCGAACAATTATGGAGCATCATAAGAAGAAGAAAACAGGTTTTTGAGGCTACTATACCGCGACGTGAAATAAGAATAAGGGATGAGTATTCGATAACGCCCAGAGACATAAAGAACATAGTTCAAGAAGCAGCTAATGATGCCTGTTTCAAGGGATCTAGCTTTGTTACGGAAGACGAACTGGTAACGTACTGCGGAGAATTTGTCAAAGAACCTAGGACAGCTGAGTCGGCTATCCACGTTTAGATGTGGAGTAGGTTGCTTACACTTCAGTTTCTGCAATGACTTGGAAGCAGGTTGCTGCTTGTACCTTACACAAAGGTTAGTGCCGCGACAAGAGATTCTGCAACTTCAGGTTGGAAGGACGAGAATTCCGAGAATACTGCTTGGAACCTCCCCGTTCATCGGCGCAGGCCAATTTGGCGCTAGGGCAGCTCAATATTATTCCTTATTCGGCGAGAATCCGACAGAAATCTCGAAAATGATTTGCAGAGCGTTTGGGATCGGGTTTACTGGAATTCAGGCGCTGTCGCACCCCTCCATATATGAGGCTATTAAACTGGCTGAGGAAAACTTGGAGGAAAGAATAATCGTCATTGGAACAGTTGGGCCTGAAGAACCGTCGGCTGACATCAAAAATCTTCAAGATTTCGAAACTGAGGCGATGCTTCTCCATGGCCAAATTACCGACGAGAGAAACATTGAGAGAATCTCAAAGTTACTTGAGGAAATAAGGCTGTCTGGCTGCCTCGCCGGTCTTGCAACTCACAGCCCATACTCAACGTTGATGTGGCTCCTAGGGGCTAAGATTGATTTTGACATTTTGATGATGCCTTTCAATAGGCTCGGGATGTTTATGGATGCTGACCCGTCGAAAATAGCTGAGGTTGTGAAGAAAATAGACAAACCTATTATTGGAAAGAAGATCTTGGCTGCGGGACGCCTGCAAGTCTCAGATGCTTTGAACTATGTGGTTGAGCAGAATTGCATAGATATAGTTGCGCTGGGCGTAGCTTCAGAGAGGGAAGCTGAAGAAACGTTTGAAGCTGCGATGAACGCGTACGCGAGCATAAGCTAGATGGCGAAGAACTCAATTTCGGCCGACTTGGGGTTCTTTTTCACTTTAATGCCTTGAGCGTAGATGTTAAATGGAGCATACACCCTTGATGGTTAGGGAGTAAGGCAGGTTATGAGTGCTATGCCTAAAGGCGAATGGAGTTGGAGGCGAACAGTTTGGTAATCACAAAGAAGAAACTGTCGGCGACGGTTTTTCTGATAGGAATTCTTGTTGTCTCTGCTTACGGTATTCTCACGGCTGTAACCGCCGTTGGACCTAAGCTTGCTTTGATTGATGTTGAGGGCAGGATAAACAGGTCGAAGGCTGAAGCCTTCGCGAAAGCGTTGAAAAATGCTGAGGAAGATTGGACCGTCAAGGCGATTGTTCTCAACGTGAACAGCGGCGGTGGAACTGCTGGTGCGTCCTACGAAATGTACATGGCAGTGAATAAAACAAAGAAACCTGTCATTTCATACATAGGAGAATTAGGCGCTTCAGGAGCCTACTTAATGGCTTCGGCGTCTAAGAAAATAGTTGCTAATCCAATGGCTATCACTGGAAGCATAGGCGTAACAATAGTTTTTCCAATACCAGTCCCATACGATCCTACTTCCAAGCCCTCATATCTCTCAGGAATGTCAAGCGGCGACTTCAAAGATATGTTCGAGGATGATAGGCTTGACGAAAAGGAGAGGGCCTATCTTCAACAGCAGTTGAACAAGACATTATCTTTCATGTTGACTGCCATTGCTAAAGGCAGGAACATGACAGTGAGCAGTTTAAAGCAGGTTTCTCACGGCGGCTGGATGAGTGGGAAGGAAGCCTTAGACTATGGTTTAGTGGATAAGCTCGGGTCCTTGGAAGACGCTCAAGAAGCTGCGGCTGAGATGTCTGGCATACCCTTGAAGCAGCTCAGAATCGAGAGAAGGAGGTTGGAAGAAACAGTGCAGGCGGCAACTTCCGCAAGCACAGACATAGAGATCTGGGCCTACAGCGAACTTCAGCGCTTGCAGAAGTAGAGTTTCCACCACTTCACCCATTTCGCACATTGGAATAATAATTCAGCCGCTTGATTTAAAATGGGGAATAGTTACTTTACCATATTGCCAACTACAATTGCCAGTCAAACTAAGAGGGGGTGAAAATAAACTGAAAAGGTGCAGTTGTTTCAAGCTTTTTGCGGTGACCCTGATTCCGCTGATGGCAGTTCAACTGGTGGCACCAGTTTATGCACGCTACGTGTTAAGTATCGACATAATTGCAAATAAGTACGCTGTTTCAGAAGGGGAGGAAGCAGTTGTAGATGTTTTGGTTGTTTTCGATAACTATATGCAAGTACACGAAGTCTTGGTATACCTGCAGTCTTCAAATGGTGCTTTTATTAAAGAGAACCGTGTGACTCGGATTAATAATAATAACTGGGTGGAAACTACGTTCCGGTTAGTACCGAAATCTGGTGGACAGATAGTAAGTCAAGTTTGTGCCGAAGTCAGAGTCTATGACGATAGCGGGCGTTTTCTTGAGTCCAAGAGCAGTAAATGGATTTATTTCCGCTCTCTCTAGAACCAACTCATTATATGCGTTGTTCGAAAAGGATAACTCCAATTATCAAAGGAGAATTCCGATGCAAATGGAAATTATTGCAGCTTAGGCTCAATGACCTCGGCGGCTAAGGATGCAAAACAGTCTTCGCCAATGTGATAGATCGGCTTAAACTTCTTAATGTCAAATTTTCCATCAAAAATTCCCTCATTTACATAGGCTATTAAGACATCTCCAATGAAAAGGGTATGGTCTCCTGTCGTCAGTTGTTGATTAAGCCTGCACTCCAGATGTGCTAAGCACTCCTCGATAATGGGTGGCTTAACCTTTTGAGCTGGGTGCGAGGTCAACTTGGCTTCCTTGAACTTATCCTTCTTCGCTCCTGAGATTCTACCGCAAAGTAAGACTTTCGGGGCAATATCCATCGAAGGAATATTGATCACGAATTCACCTGTCTCTTGTATTAGGCGGTGAGAATATCTTCTCGGAGCTATGCTAATCGCAGCCATAGGCGGATCAATGGAAGTGGGCATGGACCAAGCTAGCGTAATTATATTGGCTTTGCCAGTCTTGTCTGTGCAACTCACCAGCACCGTGTTTCTCGGGTGTAAGAGACGATGGGCTGATGATTGGTCCACTATTACTTTCTTGGCTTCCAATTGGATCGCCACTTGCCCTAATCATAGATTCTAGCTGTCTGGGAGGGAAATGCGCTATTCAACATGTACCCTGAAAAGATCCATGTCCAACCCAATTAGGTCTAGGAAGTCTCTCGTTGCTCTTTCAACATCTCTAGATTGAGTAATGTACCTTCCTACGATCAATATGTCTGCCCCTGATTTAATCGCCTGCTGAGTGGTTGCGGGCTCTATTCCGCCGGCAACCGCCATGAGCAACTTTCTACCTTTAAACGTCTCCTTGATCTCCTTTATTAGATCCCAGCGGGTTTTCCCCCCTCGTTCCTCGTCTATGCCCCGGTGTAGAATGATGACCTCCGGCAGGTCTGATAGGGCTCGAAGAGTTTCAACTGGGTCATCCACACTCATCATGTCAACTATTGAGTATATTCCCAGCCTCTTCGCCTCGTAGATGAATTTCTCAAGGGTTTCCTTAGATGCAAGACCTGACGCTACAACTGCGTCAGCTGTTTCTTCATATGCCAGATCAACTTCTACCTGCCCAACATCTAGCGTCTTCAAGTCTGCAACAATGAATATGTCTTTAGAGACTTCTCTTAACTCCCGAATGACTTTTACACCATATTTCTTTATCAGAGGAGTTCCAGCTTCCAGAATTATCCTGTCGCTCTCAGGAAGTTGGCTAATGATATGCTTAGTTCTCTCGATGTCAGGGATGTCTAATGCTATTTGTAGGTAAGGCGGCATCCAAAGCCGAGGCACCCTGAAGCCCATAATGGGATGCTTCGCCCTGTCTTTGTCATACATAATCTTGTCTAAGGGTGGATAATTGCCAACAGCCCTTTTCAAAGCTAACTTGGTAGCGCCGTAATTATAATGGTAGATCTTCCTGTAATCCTTTGCCTCCGGGTGGACGAAAACACTGCAAACAACAACCCAGTCTTCCACCTTATCCTTCGGTATTACGCCTTCTTCCACCGCATCAGCAACAGCCTTAGCAACCGCTGCTTGTGCGGGACCGAAAATCTTTGCAGCTTGATCTAGGTTTTTCACCGTGACCTTTGGAACAATCAAAGTGAATGGTTTAGGAGGGAGATTGGGCCTAATAACAGCGAGCAAGGGAGTATGTCCGGCAGAAAGATTCGCTAAGCCACTTGCGAAGGCTTGGCCTACAGGCCCATTCTTGTCGCCAACAATCAAATCTACATGTGCTATTTCAGGCTCCTCGCCTAGCAAAGCCTCCCCTATGAGATACAAACAATCCAACTCCTTCGAAAATTACCTGCACAATCGAAAACAGGATGGACTAGAATTTTTGACAAGGCAGAATCCACGCCTCCCTCGGGTTTTCAATTGCGCCATGCCAATGTTAAGTGTTCCATCATTTTAAGTGCTTTGCTCAAACTGAGGGCAGGTACCTCGGGAATGATGAGAAAGGTAATGCAATCTTCATAGTCTGCCGAA
>CAZAQQ010000058.1:5973-8320 GCA_964487485.1 uncultured Candidatus Bathyarchaeia archaeon
CCTAAGAAGAGTCAACAAGCCCTATTCGCCTTGAAACAAGCGGAAAAGTGCAAGATAGTGGATGTCAAGCGAATGCCAAACGAAACTATTGACGAGTTGATACTCCGGCATGCAAAATCCTCCGGCTGTGCGGTTGCGACCAACGATCGAGAACTGAGAAAGAAACTCAAGAAGGAAGGTATTCCAACCATTTTCCTTAGAGAAAGATCTCATCTTGAAGCGGAAGGTTTGGGACATTAGATCTCGAAGCCCAAAACGGTTTTCTAGCTTTCCATAAAGTATTTAATCATAGGACTTGGTGAGTAAGGGTCTATCGAAGGTATCTGCAATCATAGGACACAGTGGATAAACGTCGGAGCAGAAGGATAGTGTTTAGACTTCTAACTGTGGAGGACATCGTTAGGATCCCACCTGAGAAATTTGGGGAGCCGCTGGACAAGGTTGCACATGAACAAATAAAGGCAAAGTATGAAAACATCGTTGATGAGGAATTGGGTTATGTCGTGTTGGCTGTGGATGTGGAAGTAGAATCTGTTGGGAAGATTCTTCCCGGTGACGGTTCGACGTACCATAGAGCCGTATTCAAGCTTCTAACGTTTTATCCTGAAATACATGAGATTGTCGAAGGCCAAGTTGTAGAAGTAACTGATTTTGGAGCCTTCGTCAGGGTGGGGCCTGAAGACGCGCTTCTACATGTGTCTCAGATAATGGATGACTACATTTCCTATGATGAAAAACATGGCGTCCTAATAGCTAAGGAATCTCAAAGAAGAATTGAGAAAGGCGATTTTGTTAGAGCCCGCGTGATCGCTGTGAGTTTTCCCAGAGGAGGCACGGGAGGTAAAATAGGAGTTACTATGAGGCAGCCTTTTCTGGGTAAGTTGGACTGGATTGAATCAGATGTCAAGAAAGCCCGAGGCGAGAGGTAGACTCTAGTTGAACGAGAAGGCTTGTAGAGTCTGCCATATGATCAGCAATGGACCCATATGTCCAAATTGTAAATCCACAAATCTGAGTGATGATTGGACTGGCGTGATAATAGTCATCGATCCGACCAATTCGCAGATAGCTCAAAAAATGAAGATTAGTGCTCCGGGAAAATACGCGTTACGAGTGAGGTAGAGGTACAGGGATATGTTCCCTTTCTAGGACCATAACTCGAAACTTCTGGGAAACAGCTGGGAGAAACGTGTGAAATAGTTGCCTAAGCTCAGGTTAACTGATGAATTGCGTTTGAAACTGAAGTCTCCTATTGGAGACTTGGTTGTGGGCTCACCTAAGGAGAACGCGGAGAAACTGAAAAAAATCGTCGAGAAGGAGAAGCCTCCCGAAATAGTTTGTGTCGGCGATGTTGTTTCAAGATCTGTTACCATGGCTGGCATTCCGGTAAACGTCAGGATAGTAGACAACAAGAAGCTGCGGAAAAGGCTTAAGCCCTTTGATTTTGGAGCTAAAAGAATTTTCTATGTCAGAAATTCCCCAGGATCGATTGAAATTGCGGCGTGGCAAGCTGTGAAAGATGCTGTTGATGCAAGGGACGCTTTGGTGGTTGTTGACGGCGAAGAAGACTTGCTTACGTTAGCTGCGATACTTTCAGTTTCGGAAGGTGGGGTAGTCCTATACGGTCAGCCTAGGGCTGGCATGGTTATCGTTAGGGTTGATGAAGAGAAAAAATCTGAGGTTCATTCAATGATTGAATCTATGATCAAAGAAGACTAGTTATCGTGCTTTTTCTTTTTCCTTCACGTAGTCTGTAAAGCTGCATGATCCACAGGTCCATCTTGGAACCGAAATCTTATGATACGCCATGATGTTGCCACATCGAGGGCACTTCTTGTTCTTCAGTTCAACCTTTCCTTTTGAATAGTCATATGTGTAGAGAGAAGATATTCTGGCTTTCTTTTTTTCTTTCTGTTTTTCCTTCTTGGCTTCAGCTGCGCTCATATCTATCACTTCTTCTTGGGCGGAGCGGCTTTTTCCTTCTTCTCCTCTTTCTTTACATCCTTCTTCGGCTTAGCAGCAGCCTTCGCTTTCGCTTTTTCTTCAGGTGGCAAATTGCGTTCAAAAATATGTTTGGGCACAATTTTCTTTGCCCTGTCTTCGCTGTCGTAGACTTCGACATCGCAGAGGGTTGAGCTTGTACCAGTCTTAGTCTCCATATTCACGACAAAGATGTTTTCAATCTTAGCATTAAGAAGGGAAGTCAGAGCTTTCCTAACGGAAAACCTATTGGGGGTTCCGCCGCTGTCGTGGCCAACTTTGATTTTTACCTCTTTTCGCTTGATTAATGGATTGTAAGTTTCGTCTAGAACTTTGACATCCATAAAGAGTCCTCCAACATGACGAT
>CAZAQQ010000059.1:0-7568 GCA_964487485.1 uncultured Candidatus Bathyarchaeia archaeon
ATTCGCATTAATCGCTATCCTACTAATATCGACTGAGTAGTTCAAGGAATAGGCTGTCTATATCCAGCGGACGTGTACTTCAGAGACCTGACCGCACTGACAGATGTTAGGGGATAGAACACTGTTTAGACGGTGCCCAAACGCGTAAATATGCGTGAATGGTAGCTGTTATTGGGGATTGAGATCTCTGGGCTATGTGGCTAAAGGCTTCGGGATTTTCTTAACCGCACTCATCCTAGTATCTCTCGCACTTTCAAGTTTCGAAGTATACGGCTATTATCAGGCAAATGATCTTCAAACGCATTTGGCTGGACGAAAAACCGTACCCGTCAAAATGCTTGGGTACGCGGATATAGTTCTGTATAACGCGAGAATTGTGGCTCAAGATGGTAAGGCGATTCCGGCTGAAGCCTTGGCAATGAAAAGCGGTGAGCTTCTGTTGATAGGTAATAATGGCCAAATGGAGGCTTTGATGGGACCGAAGACTGAGCAAATAGACTTGAAGGGTGGGACAGTCAAATTAACCGTTCAGCTCGTTGGCGTGCCCGCCTTACCGAAGGATGCTGGGTATGTGCCTCAAACCTTCACTGTCGCCATATCTCCGGGAGGAGTTACTTCTGTAGACTTCTATTTGGTTCAAAGCGGAGTACCGATTCCAGAGTACCCTTACGCAACCATAGCCCTGATCAGCGCCCTAGCTGTCTCGCTATACATTCTAAGGCGATCTAGGCATCGCTGAGACTGTCTACTCCCATGTAACTCAAAACATTTTGATTGCTTAGATTGGAATGTGAGCGCGTAAACCAGAAGGCATTGCTTCGAGACGTTCAGCTGTACTCAATCAAGTCTTTTCCTGTATGCCCAAATCACTAGTGGGAGCACTATGGCAAGGTATGCAAAGTGGGCGATGAGCCTCAACCATTCAGCCTCAACAGTATAGCCAAACATGACTGCAAAAATGGAACCAATGGCTCCCTTGTGATGAAATGGGCTGTCGCTGGACAAATTTAGAACATAGGCAGAGTCGCCTAACCAACCTAGACCAGTTCCCGAAAGCTCAGAATACTCTATGAGCTGTGCACCCCATAACCGGTTAACCCACCAGCCAAAAGTACCAGCAAAATACTTGTGAAGTAGAAAAACCGCCGCATGTTAATCTTCATACCGATCGCAAAGATGGCGTAGGCAAGCCCAAGTGAAGCCAACATGCCAAGGAACGCACCGATGAAGGTGTCGGAGGCATCAGTCACCATGAAAGGGGTTAAGAACAACACGGTTTCAAACCCCTCACGAAACACTGCTATGAATGCGAAAGATGCCAGCCCAAGTGTTGCTTCGCGAGTGGCGATGGCTTCTACCTTGCGTTCCACCTCTTTCTTAAGCTCTCTACCTTTCGTAGCTGTCCAGTAAATCATAGAAGACAACACTATGACGGCAATCAAAGCAGCGGCTCCCTCAAACAACACCTGAACGGACTTTGACAGTATGCCGTACACCAGCCAAATTGACACTCCAAGAACTGCGCTTGCAGCGATGGCGAGATAAACGCCATACCAGACGTAGTGCGAAAGGGTCTTTCTTCCAGTTCGCGCCAAATACGCTAACACTATTGCCGTAATGAGTGCGGCTTCCAAAACTTCTCTAAACGTAATCAAATACTGACCAAGCATGAGGAAAGACGCCGCCTGAGAAGTGAAAATTGCATCAGATGTTTCGTCCTTGCACCAGAATCTTGAACATCTTCGCTTTTTTGGCTGGTCCAATTGTCATGGGTTTCGGCTTGTGATTGAGTCTCGGGCGGGCTTCAAACCCGAGGTTTACATCCCCAGCTCTTTTCAGCTCCTATTACGACTTGTTTATGGCATGTTGCATCAAAGAGCCATATCTAGTTTATGGAAAAAGACGCCTGCTTGTTGCGGTGGCTGCAGACCTATGAATGGCAGGAGCTTCAATCCGTGGAGAGTTCAGGATTTCATGCTTAGAGTTCGTCTAAAGTCCGATCGGTTTATGTGCTTTTAGGCAATGTATCTATGTCAAGGGTAGAAACATTTCGGAGAGTGATTTTATGGCTCAAGGATTGAGCACCGTTGAGAAGTATTATCAGGATTATGGCTGTAGAGCTAGGGAGTTACGGAAACAAGGTGAGAAGTTCATCGGTTACCTATGTGCGCTTACCCCGCTTGAGATGATCACCGCCGCCGGATTTGTCCCTTTCAGAATCAAGGGAGATGTGGAGGAACCCATCACCAAGGCTGACGCCCAGATGGAGACGATCGTCTGCCCATTAGTCCGCAGTTGCTTTGATATGGCGCTCAAGGGGAAATATGACTTCTTGGATGGCATAGTCATACCGCATGCCTGTGATAGCATTACTCGAAGTTATAGCACGATGAGGCACACTCTTGGGTTGCCCTACTCCCACTTCATCAATATTCCTCATACCGTCAAAGATGCATCGCTCAAGTTCTTCGAGGCTGAGCTTAACACATTTAGAAGAAGCTTCGGCAGATTTGCTGGGAAGGAAATCTCCGATGAAAGACTAGTTCAGGCAATTGAGTTGCACAATGAGAATAGAGCAAAAGTGAGAGAACTGTATGAGTTTAGGAAGCTAGACCCACCTATGGTCTCAGGCGTGGAGATAACTAAGACACTAGTAGCAGCGATGAGCCTTCCAGTGCAGGAATCCATCGCGTTGCTAAGCGGCGTTGTGAATGAGATAAAGCAAAGGCGGAGAAATGCTCCTAGCCAGAAAAGACCACGGATAATGGTTGTTGGCGCTCAGGTTGATGACATCGCATTTATCAAGTTGATTGAGGACAGCGGGGCCGACGTGGTGGCCGATAGTGTCTGTACAGGTAGCAGAGACTTCTTTCCAGATGTAGACGAAACTCAAGAGCCTCTAGGAGGCATAGCTAACCATTATCTTAGCAAGCTAAATTGCCCCAGAACCTACCGAGGTTCCGCTGGGAAAACATATCAGGATGATTTGAAGGCTAGATTTGGTGACATTAGCAGTTACGTCAGAGACTTCAAAGTTGACGGTGTGGTGCTTTACGTCCTTAAGTATTGTGATCCCTTTGGCTTTGAGGTTCCCGCTAGAAAGGAGTATATAGAATCCTTGAACACTCCAGTACTCTATCTTGAAGATGAATATTCAATGGCAAGCATCGGCCGATTTCGGACGAGGATTCAAGCATTCCTAGAGATGATTGCAAAATAGTCTTTTGAGGGAAGGAAAAATGGCGGAGCAAAAGTGGCCGGAGAAATATCCCATAATTGGTAGAGGAGAGAGGAAGTATGGAACTGTGGCAGCCATGAAAATTCCCTCAATCGTCAAGGCGGATATTAGCCGCATAGCAGAAGCAAAGAAGCAAGGCAAACCCATAGCCTACTGCTTCATCCAGTCTAACTATGACGAAATCATTCGAGCGATGGATATTGTGCCGATGTGGACTGAAAACTTCGCGGGCATATGTGCCGCCAAGCGTGACGCCCAAAGGTTCTTGGAGAAGGCTGAGTCGCTGGGCTTCTCCCGCTCTCTTTGCACCTATGCTACATGTGGGATAGGTTTCGATGCTTGGCGTGAGGAGTTAGGTCAGATGCCGCCTGATGCTCCTTGGGGTGGACAGGTGAGACCTGATGTCATGTTGTCAAGCGGTCAAATAATCTGCGACCCAAGATACAGATGGTATCAGGCATGCCAGCAATTCCAGCCCGATGTCCCTGTCTACCACCTAGATGCCCTGTGGCCTCTATATGAGAATGATGTTGATCGACATGAAGTCGAAGGTTACTATGTGAAGTATTTGACTGAGGACCTTAGAGGTTTGGTTAAGTTTCTGGAAGAGCACCTTTACAAGAAGATGGACTGGGATAGGCTGTGGGAAATTATTCGTCTAGCCGACAAGACCACTGACCTGCTTGTGGAATGTCGTGAGTTGCGCAGTGCTGTTCCAACTCCAATGGATACAGGCGACGCCATGAATACCATGGTTGCCCAGTGCTTCATGATGGGGACTCAGGAAGCCTACGAGTTCTTCAGAGACTTGCGGGACGAACTAAAGTATAAAGTGGATCATAAGCTGGGAATAGTCCCAGAAGAGAAGTATAGGCTGATTTGGGCGGGAGGTCTTCCTTCCTGGTTCGCTTTGACTGACTTCAACTACTTCTGGAGCAAAGGAGCAGTGTTCCCAGTGGAAAGCACTTATAATGAGCTTGCATACTCAGTGAGAGAGCTTGACCTGCCTAAGACCAGCGATCCCCTGGAGTATATGGCTTGGCGTTGGATAAGACGCCAAACCTACTGGTGGGACAAAGCGAGGAAGCGCCCCGGCTCAGAACCTGATGTGGAGCGTACCATCAACTACATCGAACAATACAAGATAGATGGCATAGTTGTGCATGAGGCTTTTTCCTGCCGTAGTTGGCATGTCGGCTTGCTTTGGATGCTTAACCAGATAGCCAAAATATGCAGGCCCATCCCTGTGCTTACAGTAAAGGGAGGTCAGAAAATGAAGACCTACAGGGAGCTGCCTTCACTAGTCTTGGAGAGCGACATTGTGGACATTAGCTCCTATTCTGAGGCAGATACTCGCGCCAAGATAGACGCTTTTATAGAGACGTTAGAGGCGGTTAAGAGCCAGAGGGCTGAGATTTAGAGTTAGGCACCGCCTACAATTGCTTGACAGCGGAGAGAAAAGTGGCAGGCTACTTTGCAGGAATAGACATAGGCTCCACCATGACCAAGGTGGTCATAATGAATGAGGAGATAATCGCCTCCTTGGTCAGGGTCACTACACCGGAGCAGAGGAGACTGGCTAACAAGGTGATGGAAGAGGCTTTGGAAAGGGCGAATTTTTCTTTTGACGAAATCACGTATGTAGTAGCTACGGGGTACGGTAGGATCAATGTTGCCTTCGCCGACAAGCAGGTAACCGAAATCTCCTGCCATGCTAGAGGAGTAGCCAGCCTTATCCCCACCGTCCGAACAATCATAGACATCGGCGGCCAAGACTGTAAGGGAATCAAGCTGAGCGCAGGCAAGGTAGTCAACTTCGTCATGAATGATAAATGCGCTGCGGGAACGGGAAGGTTTCTGGAAATAACTGCTAGGGCCCTAGGAGTTAAGCTGGAAGAAATAGGAAAGTTATCCCTCACTTCAAGGAAACCAGTGGAGATAAGCAGCACCTGCACTGTTTTCGCTGAACAGGAGGTGGTGACTAAACTAGCTGAAGGCATACCTTTGAGTGATATTCTGGCTGGGCTTCATCAGGCCATTGCCTCCCGCATCCTTACCATGGTAAGCCGGGTGAGGATAGAGAGGGAGGTAGTGGTCACAGGAGGCGGTGCCAAGAACGTGGGCCTAGTAAGGGCTTTAGAAAGCAGATTGGGCTTTCCAGTGCTCATACCTCCTGACCCTCTTCTCACCGGAGCCATAGGCGCGGCTTTACTGGGCCGGGATGCAGCGGAAAAGGCTCAGAAAGAGGGGCTTCCCTTGGCCAAGCGCCAACGTCGCTTGGAGGAAGTTGAACTATTTGCCTAATCAGATCAAGTGCTTTGTCGGCGTGGATATTGGGTCCGCCTTTTCCAAAGCAGCCGTGCTTATGGACAGCAGAACTGTCTCGCACATAATTCCTTCTGGCGGGAACTACAGACTGGCTGCAGAGAAGGCGGTGAGTGAAGCCCTAGCAAAGTCAAATCTGCCTATGGAGAATGCAGTCCCAGTTGTGGCAACTGGCTACGGTGCGAACAGCATTCCCTCAGCTCACATAGTCACTGACATAAGCTGTCATGCCAAAGGCACATCTCACTTGCTCCCGTCCGCTAGAACCGCTATAGACATCGGCGACATGTTCACCCGAGTGATTAGGCTAGATAGCGAAGGGAGAGCTACATCATTCTTGAGCAGTGGGATATGCGCTGGCGGAAGTGGCCGAGTTCTACAAGTGATTGCGCATGTGCTACGAGTTAGACTTGAAGATATTGGCGAGCTCTCACTCAAGTCGCAGAACAGGGTCAACTTCCATACGAGTTGCGCTGTATTCGCGGAAACTGAAACAGTTTCCCGAGTTGCAGAAGGGACTTTGAAAGAAGATGTTCTAGCTGGGCTTCACCGAGCTTTAGCAGCTCAAATCCAAAGTCTAGTGGAGAGGTTGGGAGTCGAAAGAGACTGTGCTCTCGTTGGCGGCGGGGCTAAGGACATCGGATTGGTGAAGAGCCTAGAGGAAGTCATGGGGCTGAAGCTCCTTGTTCCTGAGGAACCGCAAATCGTAGCTGCTCTTGGCGCTGCTCTGATAGCCCGCGAAAAAGCTGATCGAAGCTAAACCTTTTGGTCGCAGAAAATCATAACCCTTAAGGCCTCTTTCTGAAAATTTTACAATTAGAGCCAGCTTGGATAAAATGGATATCTCACATTTCCTTAGCAGAACGCCTCCATTCTCCAGTCTAAACAGAAGCGAGTTAGAAAATGTTGTGTCTGAGTCCAAGGATAGGAGGTTCAAGAAGGATAAAATTATCTATAGAGAAGGTGAGCTTCCGCTAAGCGTTTTTGTAATCGTGGAGGGCGCTGTAGCACTTGTTAGGGGATCAGAGATTGTTGACCGCGTTTCAAATGGGCAACTGTTCCCAGCCATATTTGCTTTTTTGGAGACCCCTATACCTGGCATCATCAAAGCGGAGGAACCCTGTCTATGTGTTGAAATCCCAACTGAAACGTTGAAACGCCTGATAAAGGCCAACAGGAAATTCTCGGAGCTTTATACGGAAATTTTTGATCGAAGGGTATCATCCGCATATGGGCTTACTAGGGAGTGGGTTGATCCAACTTTCGAGAAATATTTGGCAGTGAGCAGAATCAGTCATCTAGTATCTAGAGATCCTGTTACCTGTGATTCAGGGGCCTCAATGAAAGAGGCTCTACACATGATGAACAGTAACAAAGTAGGATCTATAGTCGTGGTTGACGTCAACGAAACACCGATAGGCATCGTAACCGCCAAAGACTTCATAAGATTCTTAGGTGATGGGTTGAATTTTTCAATGCCAATTTCAAAGGTAATGAGCAAACCGGTAATCACGGTTACTCTAGATTCTTCTCTATCCGAGGCCTACCTGACTCAAACATCTAACGCTGTAAACCACTTGGTTGTGGTGGATGAACTTGGAAAAGCTAGGGGAGTGATAACAAGTAGAGATTTGATTATTGGAATTGAACCCTCATACGCAATGGTGACCATATCTGAGCGCATAAGGGCGGCTCGAAGTTCCAGTGAACTCAATGCTCTGTACAACCGAGCTATTATGGCAATAGCATCAATGGTTAACCGTGGGGTTGGGTTCTATGAAATGGCTGAAATTGTAAGCGGCATTAATGACATTGTTACAAGTAGGATTCTTGAACTTGCAACCCAGAAGCTCAGAGATGAGGGATCGTGGAGGCCAGTGAAATATGTTTGGATTGTTGCCGGAAGCGGGGGTAGAAAGGAGCAAATTCTACAAACAGACCAGGACAACGCCATAATATACGATGACAAAGCGAATAGCAGCGAAGAAGAATTTCTTGCAAAACT
>CAZAQQ010000059.1:7578-8240 GCA_964487485.1 uncultured Candidatus Bathyarchaeia archaeon
CTAGTAACTGGCTTGATGCCTCCGGAATTCCGAGATGCCCCCAAGGATATATTGCATCAAAACCTGAATGGAGAAAAAAGCTCACAGACTGGAAAAAATACTTCAAGGATTGGATCAGAGACCCAACTAAAGCAGTTCACCTATCCATGTTCCTAGACATGAGACCAATATATGGTGATGAAAGTTTGGCTAAGGATCTAATGAAGTACGTTCACGACAATATTACCGTAGGCGCCCTCAAGCCGCTGGTAGACATAGCTTTTCACTCAAAGCCCATTATCGGGCTTCTTGGTAAGCTTCGCTATGGGCGTGAGGGAATCAACATCAAACTTGTAAGCTTACTTCCAATCGTTCAACTTGTTAAAGTCTTGGCCGTCAAAGCAAAAATAACTGCTACAAGCACCTTGGATCGCATTCACCTCCTCGTTAAGCGGGGAGTCATAGATTCCAAAACAGGTGAAGAGCTTAGAGAGGCATTTCAATTCTTATCAATCTTAAGACTCAAGCATCAATTGCGTCAAATTCTCGCAAACGAAAAAGTTGACAACAACCTCAAGCTTGGGGAGCTTACAAAGTTTGAGGAGACACTGCTTAAAGCTAGCTTCCGAACACTGAAAAATATTGCAGTAGAACTCAACATGAGATATTAGTGCCATTTATTC
>CAZAQQ010000060.1:0-2826 GCA_964487485.1 uncultured Candidatus Bathyarchaeia archaeon
CAATCGGCTTCTGGAAGACCAACGCTGCCAAGGATCTAGGCCTCATAACAGGAAAACCGCAAGTAGGAAAAACCAAATACATTTCACTGCTAGGTTGCGTCAGCACTAACTATGGCGTGAGCATAAATGATTGGAACGCCTGGAAGATCACTGCAGATCAGACAGGCTTACAGTGGGCGCTCCATTGGCTTTCATACGGTGCTTATGACCCATCAACGAACACTTGGAAAACTCCAACTGCTAACTCAATCGTCAAAGCAAGGGCTCAACTGCTCGCTTTGATGCTAACAGCTTGCTACAAAGGAGAAAACTATCTAGACGCTTGGATCTACGTGCCAGGAGTGCCAGGACACAATTACCCGATGACGATATCAGACTGGATAACCTACATAATCGGCCGATACAATGCAGGCAACTACAAGGCCGTATACAACATCGCTAACTACCTGAACAACCACTGCGCATTAAGATTGGTGCCTATAGATCCTTAGACTAGGATCACTCTCTCCTTTTTTTTTAGAATCATTTTTCGCTCAGATTCATCTACTGTCCAAGCCAGCTTAAAACACGTCGTGGGAAGTTCTTTGTATTGATTCTTTTGGGCCCAGAATTTCATTCGCATGGAGCGATTAGCCAACATTGTTGATATGCCGGTAGATTCCTCAAACTGATACGCATCCTGCCAATTAAGCTACTATTTTAGGCAAGTCTGGCTATCGATTCAGCGATTCGGCCGTCTAACTTCATACTTCAGGGTTGGTGGGGTTGATCGCGTTGCGGTGGATAGGACCTGGCTGAAGGTTGGATGTGATGTTATGTGGCGTTGGTTGGCTGTCAAGCCTTGCCGCTGGAAGATTCTAGGCCTTCATCTATCGCCTAATATTCTTGTGGGTGAGCTCTTCCTAGCTCGCTTCAAAGAACGACACGGCGCCAGACCCACCCATACATATGGTTTAGCGCACTCGTTGTCTGTTAATATCTGCTTCATCTTTTCGAAGCTATCAACCAGCATTGTTGATAAGCTAGAAGATTTCGGAGGGGCTTCAGAAATGTTCCATCCAGATCGGTTTTCAGGTCTATGGGTTTAAGTCCAATTTGCCTTAAAAAAATGTGGAAGTCGTTTATCGTCCAAAAATGCAGGTGTGTGAAAGTTTGCCTCGGAAAGTATCCTCTGAGGATGTGTAAACGCCACTTCAAGTATCCTGAGTTGGGTATTGTAACTATTACGCCGATGTTTGCGTGATGGCATGCTTCTTCTAATGCGTTATGCGGATACTTTACATGTTCAAGAACTTCAATGAAGAGTATGTAGTCATACTTCTCATCATTCACAAGGCCTAAGCCTTGATCTATGTCTCTTACTTTGGCTTTCAATCCCTTCAATCTAGCCTTCTGAATTGCTGTTTGAGAAATGTCAATTCCTGCGACTTCACATTTTTTGCTTTTTGAAAGAAATTCCATAGTGAAGCCTTCTCCACAACCGATGTCGAGAACTGTTGAGTTTGGTTTTATCCAGTCTTTTATCAGCTCAGTCCTTAGCAATGTGAGTAGAGATATTTTCGGATCTACATGATACTCTTCATAATTTTGAAAAACTTCAGACAAAAGCCAGTTCTTCCTAGTAAGGTCACTGAAGCTTTCCTGTACAATGCTCACCATTCTAAGCAACGTCTTCTTCATTTTTCCATTCATGGTAAACCAAACATCACAAGATTCTTGCGTCCTTTCTCGTTTTTCTTTTTTGTTTTGGCTAATCGTGAATATATTTCCTTGAACATGTTGATTTGGTCGTCTTCACAGAAGCGTTCTCTGTATATTCTAAAGCTGTTTCGACCGAAGCTTCTGATCAAATCTTCGTTCCGCAAGATTCTTACTATTTTTTCTGAGAGTTCATGAGGGTCTGCTGGTTTAACTAGATAACCGTTGACTTCGTCAATAACAGTTTCGCGGTTGCCTCCTACATTTGTAGCGATAATTGGTAGAGCCGAAGCCATGGCCTCAAGCAGCACCATTGCGTGTCCCTCATGTAAAGACGGTAACACAAAAACGTCGGCTGCATTATAGTATGAAGATAGTAGGTTCTTTGAAATTTTCCCTAGAAATTTGACTTTGCCAGTAAGGCCAATGTTTCTTGTTAAGCCTTCTAGTCGTTTCCTCTCAGATCCTTCTCCTATGATTACCAACAAGGATTCTCGAACATCCTTGATAACTGAATACCACGCCTCAACTAGGTGTTCAACACCTTTTCTTGGTGTCAGGAACCCCACGAATAGCCCCACTCTTAAATTCAAGTTTAGTTCCAGTCTTCTTCTTGCCCACTCCTTGCTTCCTGGTTTAAACGTTGTTTCGTCTGCGGCATTGTAAACTACTATTGTTTTTTCCTTGGGAGCCCCTGCTTCTATGGCTAGTTTCCGTGAGGACGAGCTTACAGCCGTAATTGTGCTTGCAAGCCTGAATGCCAAGAATCTTAGGCAACTGTAAACAATACTTCTCGTAGGAAGAACATCTGCTCTATGTATTGTCAGCACAACTGGTCTATTTGATAGTCTTCCCAATAAGACAAACATGGCTCCGACGAAGTCTACAAAATGGACGTGAATTACATCATTTCTGCGAAACAATCTTGAAATATATAGGAGCCATTTTACGATGCTCTTTTTTGTTGGTACAACCCTGTACACGGGTACGCTATCTAAAACGGAATACTCTTTGTCCTTCCCTCCTAGGGATGTCGTTATGACCAGTGCTGTGACGCTGTG
The DNA here is from genome assembly GCA_964487485.1 of uncultured Candidatus Bathyarchaeia archaeon. Classification (GTDB taxonomy): domain Archaea; phylum Thermoproteota; class Bathyarchaeia; order 40CM-2-53-6; family CAZAQQ01; genus CAZAQQ01. The sequence goes on from CAZAQQ010000060.1 coordinate 2,760, forward strand.
GCGTTGCAATCTTTTCGCGAATTCATGGATAAAAACGCCAAGATTTCGATCTTCAGAATGAGGATAG
>CAZAQQ010000060.1:2926-8209 GCA_964487485.1 uncultured Candidatus Bathyarchaeia archaeon
TCTGGTTCTACGCCTATCCCTAGGTCTTTTGCTAATGTTCCATGTAGGAAGGCTGAGAGCAGAGTTGACATCGCTGCGAACGCGTGTATGCATATGTCCTTCGATTCATTGGATTTAACGTAGAAGCCTTCGAAAACAATCCTGTCGCCTAGTTTGTACAGGGGGCATTTTCCTTGGACCTCCTTGACTGTTGCTATGACTCGACATCGGGTCAAACTACATCACTCTGAGGGGAGTTGAACCATAGCCTATGCCACGGTATATGAAGCCTTCCGCGAAAGCCTTCTTGGGGCTTACTATTCTTCTGCCGTCGATGATAATTGGGTTAGGGTTCATTAGATGTCTTATGTGTTGTAAGTCTAGGTTTTTAAAAGGGGTGTGGTCAGTCACTATAACCAAAACATCAGCGTGGCTTACAGCTTTATCGAGGGATTCTGTTTTCTGAGCTCCGAAGGTCTCGGTACAATATGGGTCGTACGCTACTATCTTTGCTTCAACTTCTTTTAGTGCTTCAATTATGTCTCTTGCAGGGCTTGATCTAGAGTCATTTACATCTCCTTTGTATGCTGTTCCGAGAACGACTATTTTTGATCCGGCAATTTTCTTTTCAGCTATTGCAAGCGCTTCGGTCACGAGTTCAATCATATGCTTTGGCATATGCTCGTTGACCTTCCGAGCTGCTTCGATGACCCTGGACTTGGAACCCTTCTCCTTCGCTTGATACAGAAGAAGGTATGGATCTTTGGATAGACATGGTCCTCCAACGCCTGGACCGGGCATGTGGATGCCGACTCTTGGATGAGTGTTCGCTAGTTTTATGACCTTCAATGAATCAACGCCCATCCTTTGGCAGATGATAGCTAGTTCGTTTGCAAATGCGATGTTGACATCTCTAAACGTGTTCTCAGCCAGCTTGGCGATTTCAGCTGTAGCGAGATCCGTTGTCAACAAACGGCCTTTTACAACCGTTCTGTATAGTTCAGCCGCTAGTTCAGCGCTCTCAGCCGTGTAGCCGCCTATGAGTCTAGGGTTTTCTATGAAATCTTGTAAGGTTTCTCCCGGAGTTATCCTCTCTGGGCAGTATGCGACCCAGAAGTCGATCCCAGCCTTTAAACCTCCAGCTTCAAGTAATGGCAACACGAATCCATTCGTTACATTGGGGGGTACAGTACTTTCCAATATGATGAGTTTGCCTTTTGAGAGCCCTTTCGCGATCGTCTCGCAAGCTTCCTCGAGGCTTGATAGGTCTGGTTCTTTCTTTCGGGTTACAGGTGTTGGAACGCAGATGAGAACTATATCAGATTCTTTCACGGCGAATAGACCGTTAATTGTTACAGTAAGTAAACCTTCTTTGATAGTAGTTTTTACGAGTTCAACTAGGCTGGGTTCAACCGTGTTGCATAACCCCTTCGAAATAGCGTCAACCGCCGTAGGATTCTTGTCGACGCCCACGACCTTGAAGCCTGCTTCAGCGAGGATGGTTGCTGTGGGGATACCGACGTATCCTAGGCCGAATACGGCTATTTTTGCATCTTTATCTTTGATCTTCTTGATAAATTGGTCTTTCATCTTGTCCACCTTTCAACTATCTTGACTATCCTTTCAGCTGCTCTTCCATCCCCGAAGGGTGACTTATCGGGTAGCCTAGGCGGCCTATCCAGAGTGTTGCGTAGAGCTTTGAGTATTCTCGCTGTTTCAACGCCGACCACTTTGGCGAATCCCGCTTCGACGGCTTCAGGCCTCTCTGTTGAGAGTCTGAGGACTAGAACTGGCTTTCTTATTGATGGGGCTGTTGCTTCTTCTTGGAGACCGCCTGAATCTGTCATTACAAGCTTGGCGCTTTTCATTAGCATGAGCATGTCGAAGTACCCGACTGGCGGGAGCATCTGAATATTCTTTGACGATGCCAGCTTTCTATATAGATCTTGCCGGCGAAGCCTCTCTTCTGTTCTAGGGTGAACTGAGAACACGATGGGTGTAAGTGATTTTATGAATGATTGAACAAGATTCCTTAAAATAGTTGGATCGTCTACATTCTCGGCTCTGTGAACGGTGACGAGAGCATAGTCGTTGAACTCGATTTGATCTATTATTCTTGATTCCTTTGTTGCTGTGGGTAGATATTGATTGAGCGTGTCAATGACGGTGTTGCCGGTGACATAGGCCTTGCCTTGGACATGTTCTTCCATAAGATTCATTTCAGCCTTTCTTGTTGGTGCGAAGAGGAGTTCGGAGACGTGGTCGACCATACGTCGATTATGCTCCTCAGGCATTCGCCAATCGTAGCTACGTAAGCCAGATTCGACATGGCCGATCTTAAGACCTACCTTAACCCCCGTTAAGGCAGCGGCGAGCATGCTGTTCGTATCGCCTTGGATCAGTAATAGTTTGGCTCCGCTTCTCCCTAGAATTCTTTCCAGTTTGACCATTATCTCCCCGATTTGGCCTGCCGGCGTGTCTTTCTCAAGCTTGAAGCTGTGGCCGGGGCGAGGCAATCTTAGCTGATCAACGAATTGCTCGCAGAGCTCATAGTCGTGATGTTGGCCTGTGTGAATCAACGTAGGATTGAAGCCATTTCTCTGGAGGAGTCTTATGACTGGAGCCATCTTAACGGTTTCAGGCCTAGTTCCAACAACTATAACCACTTTACTCATGATGTCAGCCTCTCTTGGAATCCTTCGTCTTCCCTAGGACAGGTTGCTTAAAAAGACGAACGGTCGCTGTCTGGGACACATCTAGTCCAAGCCCGGTAATCATCTAAGGATGAAACTTAGGTATTGATTACTCCCTCGTTTCCATGGTAACGCTTTACATATGGGCTGTTCAGGTTGTTCTGCCTGGTGTAGAGCGCAAGGATGCGCTAAGCGTAACCCAGGGCCCTCAATCTATCAGACAGTGCATCATCTAGCGGTGCACTCTTGTAGTGATGCTTCATGGTTTTCATCTCAAACTGCATATGTCTATCGACAAGTCCACGGAACTTTTCTACTATTTCAGGATTTCCTTCGGCAACATTGTTCAATTCATGCGGGTCCTTGCTTGAATCATACAATTCGCTTTTTCCAAGTTTCGGATAAGAAATGAATTTCCACTTCCATGTTCTCACCGCGTACTGAAGATATTTGAGATCAAAAATGATAGACATCGGAAAGGCCCACCGATGGCTACACTCACTTATCACACTCTGCTCCTCACTTCCATTTTCATTAGAGGTAAGCAGATCCTTGCCGAGAAAAACCGAGGGCTTGGGCAAGTTGACGATCGATAGTACAGTTGGAGCTATGACTGTCTGCCCTACTACCCCCCGTACCCTGGACTGCGTTAACAACCCGTTGGTAAAGATTATTAGTGGAACGTGCAGCAGCTCGTCATAAAGCTTGGTACTATGTCCAAAATCGCCGTGTTCAAAAAACTCTTCGCCATGGTCAGAAGTGACGATAATAGCAGTACTGTCCTTCAATTTCTCATCCTTCAAATAGTCGAGAAGTCTCCCCAAATTCTCGTCTACATAGCGAATCGAGGCTGCATACAAACTCTTAATCTCTGAAAAGTAGTCCTTCTTGACCTTCCTACGCAGTATGCTTAAGTTTGCATTCCTTATCTTCCAACGAGGCATACTGACATACTTGGGCGGTGGATAATAAGGAAAATGTACGTCCATAAAGTGTACCCACAAGAAAAATCTTTCGCTGACGTTCTTTTTGATGAAGTCCATCGCGCGTGAGACGACGATGTCTGCAGGTGCATATGGTAGCGCCTTCCACAGTCCATATGCTAGCTTCGTTAGACACTTTCTAATTGCGAAATCATAATTCTTAAAGAAGAACTTCATATCCTCACAAGTACTCACCGATTTGGGGACTGCAAAATCCTCAAACACCTTGAAGCCTCTATTGTAACCGAAGAATCTCGACAGAAATGGATTCTGTCCAGTAAACGCTCCCGTCGTGAATCCATGTCGCTGTAAAACCTCTGATAAGGTTATTCTACTGGAGCTCAGGTGTGGATATCCTCCATACATTATCGGATAGGTTGAAGTGAGTATCGCCGGAAACGAAGATTGTGTAGTTGATCCATGAGAAAATGCATTGCAGAAAATTGTGGAATCTCGTGCCAACTTGTTAAGGTTTGGTGCGACCGCTCCATACTGGTCGCAGAGGTCAGTGTAATCAGCTCTTAGACAGTCAATGGTAACCAAAACGACATTTTTCAAGCGGCTAATGCCTTCAACGTTGGGGGTTTTGATCAAACTGTTAGTCAACCCTAAAGTAAGCGCCATATCTAGCCCATTAATGCTCTGTTGGGTAGTAGTAGTAGTACGGTTTCATGGAAGCTTAAGGCTTAATGAACCTCAGGATTACCCAGTAACCTTTGCGTATTACGCCCAACAAATCGTTCATGATCAGCCATACCCTGGCAGGTAGAAGTTCGAATACCCCTGCGGCTGATATGAGTTCTAGATTTGGCATGCGCTTCTTCGCTAGAAGCTTATAGGCGATAGGCAGCATATTTGAAAACTTTCTCTCATCCGTAACATTGAAGTGCCCACACAATGGAGTAAGCCTAGCGCAGTGAATGCAACGGGTGTAAACTATCCGCTCCTCGTACGGGACAGCCTATCTATTTCCTTAAAGCCGGACCTTTGAACGTATCCTATGTTTGATTCTGAGCCTATTCCAAGGTCTTCTGCGGGTGTTCCGTGTGTGAAGGCTGAGAGCAATGTTGACATCGCTACGAACCTGTATACATAGGTCTTCGATTCATCGGGTTTCACGTAAAAGCCTTCGAAGACAATCTTGTCGCCTAGATTGTATAATGGGCATGTTCCTCGAATCTCTTTGACGGTTGCTGTGACTCGGTATTGCGTCAAGCTACATCGCCTTAACAGGACTTGAACCGTAGCCTACCCCGCCTAGGGTTTTGAAGGGACTTAGCCTGTCGCCAGAACCGACAGATTGACGTAACGTATCCCTTAACAAGAGGTTCAGTTCGCTGGCAACTTTGTCTGGCAAAGTTGTTATGCAGTATCTCTACTATTTTCTCGCTTGCTCTTCCTTCGCCGAAGATTCGCTTTCTCGGCTTGCTTGGACTGAATTTCTCGACGGCATCAAGGATAGCGCTTACGTTTACATCGACGAGGATGTTCCAGCCTTCTCTAACGGTTTCGATCCATTCTGTTCGGTCTCTTAGCGTTATGCAAGGGATGCCTAGCAGGTATGCTTCTTTCTGGACTCCGCCTGAATCTGTTATGATCTTCTTTGCGTTTCTTTCGAGGTTTATGAA